>NZ_JBEXNN010000009.1:0-257075 GCF_040611115.1 Streptomyces sp. NPDC003038 | reverse complement strand
TTTGGCACGCTGTTGAGTTCTCAAGGAACGGACGCTTCCTTTGTACTCACCTCAGCACATCGGCTGAAGCTTTCCTCCGGGCTTCGTTCTTCATTCTTCGTTTCCGACTCTATCAGATCCTTGCGGACCCGATTCCTCGGTGCTTTCCAGGTTTCCGCTTTCGCGTTTCCCTTTCCAGCGGTTCCAACCGTACCAGATCATTTCCGAGCCTTGCTTCTCGAAAGTCGCAATCAGCTGGATTTGAATGGCGGCCGTTGGGGGCCTGTGCCTTTCGGCGCTCCGCTACGTTAGCGCTTTCCCTGTGCAGCTCATAATCGAGTCGCAGAGCGGGAATTCGGGCATGCCGAATAGAACCCCGCCAGGGGTACGTCGTAGGTAGTGGATTTGTCCGCCCCGGGTCTGCTGACAGCAGTGCCCCGTATCAAGCGGCTCGGACTACGTTAGGCGTCCGACCAGGCCGAGTCAAGTTGACCGGCGACGTGGCGCATGGGCGCGGTAGCGGCTCACCGTCGGGTCGTCGGTGATCCAGAAGCGGTACGGGTGGTGGGCGCCGGCGCCGCCCACTCCCGTGCGGGGGCCGCTGCTCACCAGGTCGGATGAGGTGGCGGTGCCCGTGAGGAGGGACAGGGGCGAGTCGGGGCCCGCGCAGAGGTCGGCGCCGTCGAGGGAGCGGTCCACTTCCAGGGCCGTGGCCAGCCGGGCCGGACCCTTGGCCAGTTCAGCACGGTTTCTGGCTGAAAGTCGGCGTTTGGCGGCCAGGTCGGCGCCCACCGTGACCTCGCCCGCGCGGAGCAGGACTCCGCTGGCGTGGTCCGGTGGGCCGCACACCAGGTTGAGGCTGAACCACATGCCGTAGATGAAGTAGACGTACGCGTGTCCGGGCGGACCGAACATCGATGCGTTGCGTGCCGTGCGGCCGCGGTAGGCGTGGGAGCCCGGATCGGCTTCCCCCTCGTACGCCTCGACCTCCGTGATGCGGAGTTCGAGAGGGCCCTCCCGCGTACGGCGGACCAGGGTGCGGCCGAGGAGGTCCGGGGCCACGGTGAGGACCGGGCGGTCGAAGAAGGCCCGGGGCAGGGGCGTACGGTCGGGTCGCGCGCTCATCCGGTCGAGCGTAGTGGAACGCCTGCGCCTGCAACCGGGGCCTAAGGTTCCGCTTTGGTAGAGGTGTAGTCGCAAGATCCTTCAAGGGGAGTCAGAGCATGGGGTTCAGGAAGCTGTTCGCGAGCCTGGGTGCCGGTGGTGCTTCGGTGGACACCGTCATCACCGAGCCGAACGTCGTGCCGGGCGGCATCGTCCAGGGCGAGGTCCGCATCCAGGGCGGGTCCGTGGACCAGCAGATCGAGGGGCTGTCCGTCGGACTGCAGGCACGGGTCGAGATCGAGGGCGGTGACCAGGAGTACAAGCAGGACGTCGTCTTCACCAAGCAGCGCCTCGGCGGTGCCTTCCAGGTGCAGGCGGGCGCCCTCCACGTGGTGCCCTTCGGGCTGGAGATCCCCGCCGAGACGCCGATCACCCACTTCGGGGGCCGGCACCTGCACGGCATGAACATCGGGGTCAGCACCGAACTGGAGATCGCGCGTGCGGTGGACGCCGGCGACCTCGATCCGATCAACGTGCACCCAGTGCCGGCGCAGCAGGCCATCCTGGACGCCTTCCAGCAGCTCGGCTTCTCCTTCCGCAGTGCGGACATGGAGCGCGGGCACATCCGGGGGACGCGGCAGACGCTGCCCTTCTACCAGGAGATCGAGTTCCTGCCGCCGTCGCAGTACCGGGGGCTGAACCAGGTCGAGCTCACTTTCGTCTCGGACGGCCGGGAGATGGACGTCGTCCTGGAGATGGACAAGAAGCCGGGGCTGTTCAGCGAGGGCAGTGACACCTTCCGCTGCTTCCAGGTGGGGCTGCAGTCGTACCAGGAGACCGACTGGGCCGCGTACCTGAACCAGTGGATCGCCTCCGTGGGTTCCCAGCGCAACTGGTTCTAGCCTCCTAGGCTCCTGGCTGGACACGTTCGTCGATCGGTTCGAGCATTTCGATCAGGAGGGTCAACAGTGGCCGAGCAGAGCAGGGCACCTCTTCCGCACGACTTCCACCCGGAGGTGCCCGCCTTCACCGTGACCAGTGCGGATATCGCGCCGGGTGCGGATCTGGGCGATGCCCAGCTCAAATCGGGTGGGAACGCCTCGCCGCAGTTGCGGTGGGAGGGGTTCCCCAAGGGTGCGAAGAGCTTCGCCGTGACGTGCTTCGACCCGGACGCGCCGACCGGCAGCGGCTTCTGGCACTGGGTGCTCTTCGATCTGCCGGCTTCCGTCACCGAGCTGCCGGCCGGAGCGGGCAGTGGGAAGTTCGAGGGGCTGCCCGCGGGAGCCGTCCACGTACGGAACGACTACGGGACCAAGGATTTCGGCGGGGCGGCTCCGCCGGCCGGGGAGCGGCACCGGTACGTCTTCACCGTGTACGCGGTGGATCAGGAGAAGCTCGGTCCCGGCAGCGACGTCTCTCCCGCCGTGGTCGGGTTCAATCTGCGGTTCCACACGCTCGGGCGGGCTCAGCTGATCGCTGAGTACGAGTCCCCCGCGGGCTGATCGTTCTCCGAGCGTTTGCCCGGTCCTGGTCTAAAGACGGCCAGGACCGGGCATTTTTATTGCGTTGTCCCGCGTGGCGAGCGCGGCCAGAGTGGTCGCGGGCCCTGCCGCCAGGGTGGTCGCGGGCCTGCACATGGAGGTGGGCGAGATGCGGGACACGCTGGTGCTGAATGCGAGCTTCGAGCCGCTGTCGACGGTGACGCTGAACCGGGCGGTGGTCCTGGTGCTCCAGGACAAGGCCGTCGTCGAGCAGTCGCATCCCGAGCTGCGTGTGCGCGCGGCCACCATGGAGCTTCCGATGCCGCGGGTGATCAGGCTCTGCAGGTATGTCCGGGTGCCCTTCCGAAGACACGCTCCCTGGTCGCGGAGGGGGGTGCTGGTCCGTGACCAGCACCGGTGCGCGTACTGCGGGAAGCGTGCGACGACCGTGGACCATGTGGTGCCCCGTGCCCAGGGGGGTGGGGACACCTGGCTGAACACGGTGGCCTCCTGCGCCGAGGACAACCACCGCAAGGCGGCTCGGACTCCTGAGGAGGCGGGGATGCCGCTCCTCAGGAAGCCCTTCGTGCCCTCTCCGGGGGATGCCATGCTGCTCGCGCTGGGGGTGGTGGGGCGGGAGGCGCTGCCGGAGTGGCTGGAGCGGTCCGCCTAGGCGGTCCCGCCCCCGGCCTCTGCCCCGTCCGTCGTCTGCACGGCCGCGCTGGGCGACGTAACTCTGCTACGTCGCTCAGCGGAGCAGCAGCTGGACGATGGCGAGGATGCCGACCGCCACGATGACCGTGCGCAGCACGGTCGGCGGGAGGCGGCGGCCGACCTTGGCGCCGATCTGGCCTCCGATGGTGGAGCCGACGGCGATGAGGAGGACCGCCGTCCAGTTGAATTCGGCGACGAAGAGGAACAGGACGGCCGCGATGCCGTTCACTATGGCCGCGACGACGTTCTTCACGGCGTTGATCCGTTGCAGTTCCTCGTGGAGCAGCAGGCCCATCAGGCCGAGGTAGAGCACACCCTGGGCGGCTCCGAAGTAGCCGCCGTACGCGCTGGAGACCAGCATTCCGGACAGCAGGACGGGACCGCCGTCGGGATGTCCGGTGTCGCCGCCGGCGGCCTCTTGGCGTCGGCGCAGTGAGGCGGCGAGCCGGGGCTGGAGGATGACGAGCACGAGGGCGAGTCCGATGAGGACGGGCACGATCGTGTCGAAGGACTCGGACGGCAGGGTGAGGAGCAGTACGGCTCCCGCGAGTCCGCCGAGGAGCGAGACGGCGCCGAGCCGCAGGATGCGGCCGCGCTGCCCCTGGAGTTCCTTGCGGTAGCCGATGGCTCCGCTGATGGAGCCGGGCACCAGGCCGAGGGTGTTGGACACGTTGGCGGTGACCGGCGGCAGGCCGGTGGCCAGCAGCACCGGGAAGGTGATGAGGGTCCCGGAGCCGACGATGGTGTTGATGGTGCCGGCGCCGATACCGGCGGCGAAGATCGCGAGTGATTCCCAGATGGACATGGACTGGGCCATCCCCTTTGCATGAGTGAGTCGCCTCCCCGCCATGAAGGTCGAGGGGCCTCACTGATCATGCGGGAGGGGAGAGGCCGTTCAGTCGATGGGGGGCTGTTCGCGGCGGTCCGAGGCGGCCTTGCCGCCCGCGTTTCCGTCGCCCTTACCGGAGTTCTGCGGGTTGAAGCCGGAACCGCCGCCCATGGGACCGAAGTTGCCCATGGCGCCGGACAGGCCCTTGAGGGCGTCGCCGATCTCGCTCGGCACGATCCAGAGCTTGTTGGCGTCGCCCTCGGCGATCTTGGGGAGCATCTGGAGGTACTGGTAGGCGAGCAGTTTCTGGTCGGCGTCGCCGGCGTGGATGGACTCGAAGACCGTACGGATGGCCTGGGCTTCACCCTCGGCGCGCAACGCGGCGGCCTTGGCGTCACCTTCGGCGCGCAGGATGGAGGACTGCTTCTCACCCTCGGCGCGCAGGATCTCGGACTGGCGCACACCTTCGGCCTGGAGGATCGCGGCGCGCTTGTCGCGGTCGGCGCGCATCTGCTTCTCCATCGAGTCCTGGATGGAGGTCGGCGGCTCGATGGCCTTGAGCTCGACGCGGTTGACGCGGATGCCCCACTTGCCGGTGGCCTCGTCGAGGACTCCGCGCAGGGCCGCGTTGATCTCCTCACGGGAGGTCAGTGTCCGCTCCAGGTCCATGCCGCCGATGATGTTGCGCAGCGTGGTGACCGTGAGCTGCTCGATGGCCTGGATGTAGCTGGCCACCTCGTACGTCGCGGCGCGGGCGTCGGTCACCTGGTAGTAGATGACGGTGTCGATGTTGACCACCAGGTTGTCCTGGGTGATGACCGGCTGCGGCGGGAAGGGGACGACCTGTTCGCGCAGGTCGATCCGGTTGCGGATCGAGTCGATGAAGGGGACGACGATGTTGAGGCCGGCGTTGAGGGTGCGGGTGTAGCGGCCGAACCTCTCGACGATGGCTGCGCTGGCCTGCGGGATCACCTGGATCGTCTTGACCAGTGCGATGAAGACCAGAACCACCAGAATGATCAGGACGATGATGATCGGTTGCATGCGGTTCCCTGTGCCCTTCCGGCTGTCTGTGCTGCCCCGTTGAGCGGAGTCTCGCAGACCCGGGGGCCGCGAGTCGGCTGCTTGTCACATGACGACCGCGGTAGCCCCGTCGATCTCCACGACGTCGACGGACTGACCCGGCTCGAAACTGCTGTCTGCGTCGAGGGCGCGGGCGGACCAGATCTCGCCGGCGAGCTTGATGCGGCCTCCGCTGCCGTCGACGCGTTCGAGGACGACGGCGCTCCTGCCCTTCAACGCATCGATGCCGCTGCGGTGTTGGGGCCGCTGGTCGCGATGCCGCTTCGCGATCGGCCGTACGACGGCGATGAGCGCCACCGACACGATCACGAAGACGAGGACCTGGGCCACAACTCCCCCGCCCAAGGCCGCTGTGAGGGCGGCCGCGACCGCTCCGACGGCGAACATGCCGAATTCGGGCATCGCGGTCAGGACGAGGGGAATACCCAGTCCGACCGCGCCGATCAGCCACCACACCCATGCGTCGATGTCGTCCACGTGGTCATGGTAGGTCGGCCGGGCACGGTCGGGACAGGGTGCGGGGTGGCTGTACTAGGTCCTGTCCGGGCGGTCTTTGAGGACTGGCCCGCGGCGTCGGATGCGGTGCATCGCAAGGCGGAGGATCGCCCTCGTACCGGGCGTACTCGGGCGACTCCGACAACGCAGCGAGGTGCCGTAGCCGGCGTCGTGGGCCCGAGAAGATCGCCCGGACAGGACCTAGCGCAGGGGCAGGCCCTGGGCGGTCCAGCGGTCGTTCCCGTTGCGCTCGACGACCAGGGGGAGGCCGAAGCAGAGCGAGAGGTTGCGGGAGGTCAGTTCGAGGTCGATCGGGCCGGCGGTGACGACCTGGCCCTGACGGATCATCAGGACGTGGGTGAAGCCGGGGGCGATCTCCTCGACGTGGTGCGTGACCATGAGCATCGAGGGCGCGAGCGGGTCGCGGGCCAGGCGGCCGAGACGGCGTACGAGGTCCTCGCGGCCGCCGAGGTCCAGACCGGCGGCGGGCTCGTCGAGGAGCAGCAGCTCGGGGTCGGTCATCAGGGCGCGGGCGATCAGGGTGCGCTTGCGCTCGCCCTCGGAGAGGGTGCCGAACTTCCGGTCGAGATAGTCCGTCATACCGAGGCGGTCGAGGAAGGCGCGGGCGCGCTGCTCGTCGACGTCCTCGTACTCCTCCTGCCAGGTCGCCGTCATGCCGTAGGCGGCGGTGAGGACGGTCTGCAGGACGGTCTGCCCCTTGGGGAGCTTGTCGGCCATCGCGATACCGGCGACGCCGATGCGGGGGCGCAGCTCGAACACGTCGACGCCGGGCTTGCCGAGGGTGCCGCCGAGGATGGTGGCGGTGCCCTTGGTGGGGAAGAGGTAGCTGGAGGCGACGTTGAGCAGCGTGGTCTTGCCGGCACCGTTGGGGCCGAGGATCACCCAGCGCTCCCCCTCCTTGACCGACCAGGAGACCTGGTCCACCAGAGCCCGGCCCTCGCGGACCACGGATACGTCCACCAGCTCCAGAACATCGCTCATGAGCGTGTTGTCACCCCTTGCAGTCACGGTTCTGTGCGCGCCGGTAGGCGCAGCCCCAGGGAAAACCTACGCCACTCGCGGAGGAGTCCGGGGCCGGGGCCGGGTCCGCGGAGGGGTCCGTAGAGTTGGGGGATGCTTTTCGAACCACGTTCAGGGCGGTTGGCCGCCTGGGGGAACGCGCTGCTGGCCGGTCTGGTCTCGCCCGACGAGGCCGTGTCGTCGATCGTGGGCGAGGACGCCGTGCACCGGGTGGAGGGCCTGCCGGGGGAATCGGGCCCGGTGGGGCTCACGCTCGCGCTCGGGCGGTTGCGGGCGCTGGGCGTGAGCGGACTGCGGCTGGCCCTGCCCGCGCCGGGGCATCCGCTGGGGCTGAGCGGGCCGCCCGAGTTCAACGCGCGGGCGCTGGACGCGCAGGAGGCCGTCGTCGCGGTGGGGGCGGCGGTGGGGCTGGTGCCGGAGGTGGCCGAGGCCGGGCCGGCGGGGGACGTGCACGTGTCGGTGACCTGGCACTGTCTGCCGGTACGGGAGGCTCCGCCGGCGGACGTGCCGTCGCTGGGCGAGGCGGAGCGGGAGCTGGCGGAGGCCCTGCGCGAGGCGACCGGGGTGCTGACCCGGCTGGATGTGGCGGCGTCGGGGCCGGTGGCGGAGGCGGCGCTGTCGGCGTACCGGGCGCGGGCGGAGGCGGGGCGGGAGGCGCTGGCTCCGGGGTACCCGCCGCGGGCGGTGCGCGTGCTGGCGCTGGCGCAGCGGGTGGATCTGATGGTGTCGCTGGCGTACGAGAACGGGCACGGGGGCGCGGTGGCCGCCTCGGAGATGGCGGCGCGGGCGGAGGCGCTGCGACCGGTGGAGCGGGTGGCGCGGCGGGCGCTGGTCGCGGCGTACAACTCGGCCGTCGAGGAGCGCGAACGGGGGTGACCCGCCGGCCGGCCTCCGGCCCCGGTCTGCGCGTCGGCGGGGCCGGCCGCGCCTCGGCCTCGTGGGGGTCCGGCCCCCGCGGCCGGCACCTCGGCTCCCCCGGCCACCCTCCCCCGCTCCGGCCCTGAGCCGCGCGTCGGCGGGGGGGGCCGGGCGGTACGGGCCCGCTGCGGCTCGGCCTCATGGGGCTCGGCGGCAGCGCCGAGCGGTAGGGGCCGGCCGCGCCTCGGCCTCGTGGGGGTCCGGCCCCGGACCCCGAGCCTCAGACTCCCGCGGCTACCGCTGGGAGCCCGGCGGGGCTGAACACGCCACCGGCCCCGCTTCCCGGGGAGAGGGGGGAAGCGGGGCCGGGGCGGGGGCCTCGTCAGGAATTGACGCCCGTGTTGCCGAAGGCGCCGTTCAGCAGGCCGATCACGTTGACCGTGTTGCCCACCACGTTCACCGGGACCTGCACGGGGGCCTGGAGCAGGTTCCCGGAGGCCACGCCGGGCGACTTCAGGGCCTTGCCCTCCGCCGACGCACCGCCGTGCGCCGCGGAGACACCGGCGCCGGCGGCGAGGAGCCCGCCCGCGATCATGGTGACGGTGGCGGCCTTCTTGATGTTCTTCACGTTCTCGTCCTCCAGTACGTCGGCCGCGACCAGCCGTCGCTGCACGCCATGGAGAACGCTCCCTCCGCGATCCGGTTACGCCATGTGGGCTACATACACCCGACCGTATGAACCTCGGATTGAAGGAATAACGGCGCGCCCGGCACGGCCCGGCCCGGTCAGTCCGCGATTCCGTGCCTGACCGCCCACAGCGCCGCCTGCGTCCGGTCCGCGAGGTCCAGCTTCATCAGGATGTTCGAGACGTGCGTCTTGACGGTCTTCTCGGACAGGACGAGAAGGCGGGCGATCTCGCGGTTCGAGCGGCCGTCCGCGATGAGGGAGAGGACTTCTCGCTCGCGGTCGGTCAGTGACCCGCTGCGGCCGGGCGACGGGTTCTGGTCGTCCTGGGTGAGGAGGGCCACCGCCACCTCCGGCTGGAGGAGGACGTGGCCGGCGTGGACGGAGCGGATGGCTCCGGCCAGGGCGTCGGGGTCGATGTCCTTGTAGACGTATCCCGCGGCGCCGGCCCGCAGGGCCGGGACCACGGTCCGCTGTTCCGTGAAACTGGTGACGATCAGCACCCGCGCCGGGTTCACCAGCTCGCGCAGCCTGCGCAGCGCCTCGATGCCGTCGGTGCCCGGCATCTTGATGTCCATGAGGATCACGTCGGGCCGCAGCTCCTCGGCGCGGGCGACGCCCTCCTCGCCGTCGGAGGCCTCGCCGACCACCTCGATGTCCTCCTGGACCTCCAGGAAGGTCCGCAGTCCCCGCCGGACCACCTGGTGGTCGTCGACCAGCAGGACGCGGATGGGGGTGTCAGCCACCGGGTACCTCCATCTCGATCGTGGTGCCCCTACCGGGCTCCGAGTGCACGGTGAGCCGGCCGCCGACGCCGCCCGCGCGGTCCCGCATGGAGACCAGTCCGAGGTGGCGGCCCGCGCGGCGGACCGTAGCCGGGTCGAAGCCGCGGCCCGAGTCGATGACCTTGAGTACGGCTCCTCCGCCGGCCGTCCGGGCGAGGGTGACCTCGACGCGGTCGCCGCCCGAGTGGCGCAGGGCGTTGTGGAGGGCCTCCTGGGCGACGCGGAGCAGCGCGTCCTCCTGGGTCGCGGGGAGGGCCCGTACGCCGTCACAGGTGAAGGTGACGTGCGCGGTGTGGGCGCGGTCCAGTACCTGGACGTGGGTGCGCAGGGTGGCGATCAGGCCGTCCTCGTCCAGGGCCGCGGGCCGCAGCTCGGTCACGGCGGCGCGCAGCTCGTCGGCGGCCTCGGCCGCCAGGGCGGCGACCTGCTGGAGCTCCTCCTTGGCCCGGGCCGGGTCGCGGTCCACGAGGGCGGCCGCGGCCTGGGCGGTGAGGCGCAGCGAGAAGAGCTTCTGGCTGACGGCGTCGTGGAGCTCGTGGGCGAGCCGGGATCGCTCCTCGGCGATGGTGAGCTCGCGGCTGCGCTCGTAGAGCCGGGCGTTGGTGAGGGCGATCGCCGCGTGCTGGGCGAGGAGGCCGAGGAGCTCCTCGTCCTCCTCGGTGAACCCGCAGCCGGCTCCGGGGCGCGGGCAGCGTTTGTTGGCGAGGAAGAGGGCGCCGAGGGTCTCCTCGCCGTCCCGGATCGGCAGGCCGAGGAAGTCGGACATCTCCGGGTGGGCGGCGGGCCAGCCCTCGAAGCGCGGATCCTCGCGTACGTCGGCCAGTCGCTCGGGTCCGTCCTGGTGGAGCATCGCGGCGAGGATGCCGTGCTGGCGGGGCAGGGGGCCGATGCGGCGCCACTGCTCCTCGCTGATGCCGTCCACGACGAACTGGGCGAAGCCGCCGTGGTCGTCCGGGACACCCAGGGCCGCGTACTCGGCGTCCAGCAGTTCCCGGGCCGAGGCGACGATCGTGCGCAGGACGTCGCGTACCTCCAGCCGGCGGCTCATGGCGAGCAGCGCGGTGCTCACGGCGGCCAGGCCGCTGCGGGGTCCGTTGTGCATGGCCTCACCGTACTCGCGGCCCTGACCTGCGGGATCGGGCTGCGGCCCTAGGGCTGTGGGTCATAGGGCTGTGGGTCATAGGGACTACTGCGGAGGAAGGGGCCGACGGGGGTCTTCTCTGCCTTGAGGAGGAGGGCCGGGGCGGCCGGCTGGTCCTGCGGGCGGAGAGTCGTCACGGACCGCATTGCCGCGGCGCCTCTTGGTGAGACTGTTACCCGGCGGATGTGAGCCCGCACATAGGACGCACATCACTTACGAAGTTCCCTAGTTGACGCGTAAAGGCCCTGTGAGGGCTGCTGCGCCTAGCGGCGACGGCCGAAAGGACGATGCGGCGGGCCCCCGTGATCCACTAAGCACCTTCGTACGTCACACCTTTGCCAGGCCTTTTGGGCGCCGCTAAGAATTGCTCACGTCGCACAGCGCCGCGGATCCCGGATCCTCGCGGCGCTTTCCTGCGGCTCCCGCTATTCGAAGAGGTTGCCCCGCCATGTCTGCTTCCAGCACTTCCGGTCACAGTCGTCTGACGAAGGCACACAAGCTGTCCATTGCCGGTGTCGCCACCCTCGGCGCCACCGCGCTCGCTTTCTCCCTGATCCCGGCCGGTGCCGCGCAAGGCGACACCGTCGCCATCGCCGCCGCCCCGGTGGCCTGGACGAGGGTCGTCGACGGCGCTCAGACGAAGGCCGTGCAGCAGCACCTCACGGTGCAGCAGGTCGTGGCGGACAAGCAGGCGAAGGACGCGGCGAAGGCCAAGGCCGACGCCGCGGCGAAGGCCGCCGCCAAGGCCAAGGCCGAGGCCGCCGCGAAGAAGGCCCGCGAGCAGAAGGCGGCGGCGAGCCGCTCCGCCGCCCGTACCCCCGTCTTCGCGAACAACCTGGACGGCTGGATCAAGGAAGCCCTCTTCATCATGAAGAAGGAGGGCATACCGGGCAGCTACTCCGGTATCCACCGCAACATCATCCGTGAGTCCAGCGGCAACCCGCTCGCGATCAACAACTGGGACATCAACGCCAAGAACGGTGTCCCGAGCAAGGGCCTGCTCCAGGTCATCTACCCGACCTTCAAGACGTACCACGTCAAGGGCACCAAGTTCGACCAGTACGACCCGGTCGCGAACATCGTCGCCGCCTGCAACTACGCGGCCGACCGCTACGGCTCGATGGACAACGTCAACAGCGCCTACTAGGCCTCTGACGCACCCCAAGCCCCCATGCGCCTCAGGGCGGCCCCCGGAGTTCCGGTGGCCGCCCTGAGGCGTTCTTGCGTACCCCTCCGCGCTTCCGCGGGGGGGTCTTACTTGCGCATGACCTCCGGCTCGTGGCGGCGCAGCAGACGGGCCACGGCGAAGCCGCAGACGATGCCGAGCAGCAGCAGGATGGTGATGTTCAGGCTCCACTGGCCGACCGTGGCGTCCCAGAGCGGGTCGGTGTTGGTCGGGTTCTCGCGGTCCCACGGCGGCATGAGCTTGCCGAGGTTCAGCGTGGTGCCCGCGGCGGCGACGGCCCAGCGGGACGGCATCAGCCAGGCGAACTGCTCCAGGCCCGGCGAGTCGTACACCTGGAAGAGGATGCCGGTGAAGACGACCTGGACGATCGCGAACATGACCAGCAGCGGCATGGTCTTCTCGGACGTCTTGACCAGCGAGGAGATGACCAGGCCGAACATCATCGAGGTGAAGCCGAGGGCGATGACCGAGAGGCAGAGCTCGACGGCCGGCGGCATCAGCAGGCCCTCGGTGGGCAGGTCGCGCGGGAAGAAACCGATCCCGCAGATGATCACACCCTGGATGGCCGTGATGATGCCGAGGACGATCACCTTCGACATGAGGTACGCGGACCGGGACAGGCCCGTCGCGCGCTCACGCTCGTAGATGACGCGTTCCTTGATCAGCTCACGGACCGAGTTGGCGGCGCCGGAGAAGCACATGCCGACCGCGAGGATCAGCATGATCGTGCCGGCGTCGCCGTTGAACTGGGACGGCGGCGTCGGCGGCGCGAGGCCGAAGGTCGCGGGGATGACCGTGGAGACCACGCCCAGGACCGCCGGCAGGATCAGCATCAGGCCGAGGAAGCCCCGGTCGGAGGCGATCACCGAGACGTAGCGGCGGATCAGCGTGATCAGCTGGGAGCCCCAGGCCTGCGGCTTGGGCGGCTGCATCTGCTGCACGCTGGGCTGGACCGACTGCGGGGCGACCGCGTCGATGTCGGCGGCGTACAGCTGGTAGTGCTGCGAGCCCTTCCAGCGGCCCGCCCAGTCGTAGTCGCGGTAGTTCTCGAAGGCGGAGAACACGTCGGCCCAGGTGGTGTAGCCGAAGAAGTTCAGCGCCTCGTCCGGGGGACCGAAGTACGCGACCGAACCGCCCGGGGCCATGACCAGCAGCTTGTCGCAGATGGCGAGCTCGGCGACCGAGTGGGTGACGACGAGGACCGTACGGCCGTCGTCGGCGAGGCCGCGCAGCAGCTGCATGACATCGCGGTCCATGCCCGGGTCGAGACCGGAGGTCGGCTCGTCCAGGAAGATCAGCGACGGCTTGGTGAGCAGCTCCAAGGCCACGGACACGCGCTTGCGCTGACCACCCGAGAGCGAGGTGATCTTCTTGTCCTTGTGGATGTCGAGCTTGAGCTCGCGCAGCACCTCGTCGATGCGCGCGGCGCGCTCGGCCTCGGCGGTGTCGCCGGGGAAGCGGAGCTTGGCCGCGTACTTCAGGGCGGTGCGGACGGTCAGCTCCTTGTGCAGGATGTCGTCCTGCGGGACCAGGCCGATGCGCTGGCGGAGCTCCGCGAACTGCTTGTACAGGTTGCGGTTGTCGTAGAGGACGTCGCCCTGGTTGGCCGGCCGGTAGCCGGTCAGCGCCTTGAGCAGGGTCGACTTGCCGGAGCCGGAGGGTCCGATGACGCCGATCAGCGACTTCTCCGGGACGCCGAAGGTGACGTCCTTGAGGATCTGCTTGCCGCCGTCGACCGTGACCGTGAGGTGGCGGGCCGAGAAGGAGACGTCACCGGTGTCGACGAACTCCTCGAGGCGGTCGCCGACGAGCCGGAACGTCGAGTGGCCGACGCCGACGATGTCGTTCGGACCGAGGAGCGCGGTGCCGGACTTGGCCAGCGGCTGACCGTTGACGTAGGTGCCGTTGTGGCTGCCGAGGTCGTGGATCTCGAAGCGCCCGCCGGGCATCGAGCGGAACTCGGCGTGGTGCCGGGAGACCTGGAGGTCGGAGACGACCAGCTCGTTCTCCAGGGCACGGCCGATCCGCATGACGTGGCCCAGCGAGAGCTGGTGGAACGTCGTCGGGCTGCGGTCGTTGTAACCGGGCGTCGCGCCCTGCGCGGGGCGGGACGGCGCGGGGCCGCCGCCCTGCTGGTGCGGGAGGTGCGCCTGTGGCTGCTGCGCGTGCTGCTGTTGTGGTGCGTGCTGCGGCTGTACGTACTGCTGTTGCGGCTGTGCGTGCTGCTGCGGCTGTGCGTGCTGCTGCCGGTCCCAGGCCTGCTGCTGGGGCTGCTGCTGCGGAGCCTGGTACGCCGGGGCCTGCGGCGCGGCGTAGGCCTGCGCCGGAGCCTGCTGAGGCTGCTGGGCCACGGCCTGCTGCGGCGCCGCGGCAGCGACGGGATTCAGCCGCGGGCCGTCGGTGGCGTTGCCCAGGTAGACCGGCGTACCGGGCACGAGCTCGGTCTGCTGGACCCGAGCGCCGTGCACATAGGTGCCGTTGGTGCTGCCGTGGTCTTCAATGCCCCAACCCCGGCCGTTCCAGGTGATGGTGGCATGGCGCCACGACACCCTCGCGTCATCGATCACCACATCTCCCTGGGGATCACGCCCCAGCGAGTACGACCTGGACGGATCAAGCGTCCAGGTCCTTCCGTTCAATTCCAGTACGAGTTCCGGCACTCCAGCCCCACTTATGGTCCCCCGAGAATCCCCCTGACGTCAGGGAGTCTAGGGATGGCGAACATCCGGGGGAACTATTTCAGGCCCAGGGCCACATGTGGAATCCGGGCCTTGCCGCGGTGCCTGCGCCTGCCCGTTGACGGGGTCGAAAGCCACCCGGAGAGTGCGATACGGGACTTCTCACCCGGCCGTCCCGTTCTCCCCGCGTCTTCCCGCGCTCGCTGCGCACCGGGCGCGCCCGTGGCGAGCCCGTCGCTCCCGGGTGGTCGCGGTGGCGGCCCTGCTCGGCGCCGCGGCTGCCTGCGCCCCCGGTGACGACGGGGACCCGGCCCCGGGGGGCTCGGCGTACTGCTCCCGGATCGCAGCGGCGACCTGATCGAGGCCCGGGCCCGGCTCGGCCCAGGCCGCATCGGCGGTGGTGGCAGCCGGGCTGGCCGCGACGTCGTGGGCGGCGCTGGGTGACGCGCGTCCCGGCGCGTGCCGGGGGCGGCGCCGTCTTTGCCCCTCCCCCCTTGCCGCGGCCGCCACCGGATACACGGGGTGACCGCCGGGACCGCCGGTCTGCCACCGGCCGGCGCCGGGGAGGCGCCCCGCGCGGAGCCGTGTGAGCGGCGCGTTCGGGAAGCGGCGACGCCCGCAGGGTGGGACGGGGGTCCACCTGCGGCGGAAGGGAAGATACGGTGAGAGGACCATGAGCGCTTCGCAGACCTCCGAGGTCCCCACCCTCCTCGTCAAGATCTTCGGCAAGGACCGTCCCGGGATCACCGCCGGGCTGTTCGACACCCTCGCCGCCTACTCCGTCGACGTGGTCGACATCGAGCAGGTCGTCACCCGCGGCCGCATCGTCCTGTGCGCCCTCGTCACCGCACCCGTAGGCGGCGCCGAGGGCGAGCTGCGGGCCACCGTCCACAGCTGGGCCGAGTCGCTCAAGATGCAGGCCGAGATCCTCTCCGGCACCGGTGACAACCGGCCGCGCGGCAGCGGCCGCTCCCACGTCACCGTGCTCGGGCACCCGCTCACCGCCGAGTCCACGGCAGCCATAGCGGCCAGGATCACCGAGACCGGCGGCAACATCGACCGCATCTTCCGCCTCGCCAAGTACCCGGTGACGGCCGTCGAGTTCGCCGTCTCGGGTTGCGAGACCGAGCCGCTGCGCACCGCGCTGGCCACGGCCGCCGCGCACATCGGCGTGGACGTGGCCGTGGTCTCGGCCGGGCTGCACCGCCGGGCGCAGCGCCTGGTCGTCATGGACGTGGACTCGACGCTGATCCAGGACGAGGTCATCGAGCTCTTCGCCGCGCACGCCGGCTGCGAGGCCGAGGTCGCCGAGGTCACCGAGCGGGCCATGCGCGGCGAGCTGGACTTCGAGCAGTCGCTGCACGCCCGGGTGGCGCTGCTGGCGGGCCTGGACGCCTCGGTGGTGGACAAGGTCCGCTCCGAGGTGCAGCTGACGCCGGGGGCCCGGACCCTGATCCGCACGCTCAAGCGGCTCGGCTACCAGGTCGGTGTGGTCTCCGGCGGGTTCACCCAGGTGACGGACGACCTGCGGGAGCGGCTGGGGCTGGACTTCGCCTCTGCCAACACCCTGG
This sequence comes from Streptomyces sp. NPDC003038, assembly GCF_040611115.1. Classification (NCBI taxonomy): domain Bacteria; kingdom Bacillati; phylum Actinomycetota; class Actinomycetes; order Kitasatosporales; family Streptomycetaceae; genus Streptomyces; species Streptomyces sp. NPDC003038. Next base: position 241,445 of record NZ_JBEXNN010000009.1, on the reverse strand, counting down.
AGATCGTCGACGGGAAGCTGACCGGACGGGTCACCGGCGAGATCGTGGACCGGGCGGGCAAGGCCCGGCTGCTGCGTCGCTTCGCCGCGGAGGCCGGCGTACCGCTGGCCCAGACGGTGGCCATCGGCGACGGCGCGAACGACCTGGACATGCTGAACGCGGCCGGGCTGGGCGTGGCCTTCAATGCCAAGCCGGTGGTCCGCGAGGCCGCGCACACCGCGGTGAACGTGCCGTTCCTGGACGCGGTGCTGTACCTGCTCGGGATCACCCGCGAAGAGGTCGAGGCCGCCGACCTCGGCTGACCCGTACGACGTGAGCGGGCCCCGGCAGCCGGTGCGGCTGCCGGGGCCCGCTCACGCGCCCGGTCAGTGGTCCTTGGGGGTCCAGAAGTCCAGCAGTGTGCCCACTCCGTGCTCCAGGGACTTCCACGAACCGGTGAAGGAGACGATGGCGAGCGAGGCGGTCGGGAATCCCGTACGGGTCATCCGCGCCAGGGTGTCGCCCTCCGAGCGCCCGGAGAGGGCGTCGGCGAGGGCGTGCATGCCCGGGTTGTGGCCGATGACGAGGAGGTCGGTGACGTCGTCGGAGGTCTCGTTCAGCAGGGCGATGAGCTCGCCCAGCGAGGCGTCGTAGAGCCGCTCCTCGTACGCGGTCTTGGGCCGGTGCGGCAGCTTCTGGACGGCGAGCTTCCAGGTCTCACGGGTGCGGGCGGCGGTGGAGCACAGGGCCAGGTCGAAGGAGATGCCGGTTTCGGCGAGCTTCAGACCGGCGGCCGGCGCGTCGTGGCGGCCTCGCTCCGCCAGCGGGCGGTCGTGGTCGGACACCGGGGGCCAGTCGGCCTTGGCGTGCCGGAGGAGAGTGATCCTGCGGGGTGTGTCGGCGCTCATGACTCCCAGCTTCGCATGAAACGAGCCATGGGGCGCAAGGTGTTGGGCGCCCCACCCGGGGGTGTGCGGGGCGCGCGGGCGCGCCGCGGTTCAGCCGACGGCGCGCAGCAGCCGTTCGATGACCTGGGCGAGTGCGGAGGTCTCACCGGTGGCTGGGTGGGCCTCGCCGGATCCGGCGAGGAGCAGCAGGAGGCCGAAGGCGAGCGCGGGCAGGGCCAGGGCCCACCAGTGCAGCCGGGTACCGGCGCCGGCCACCGCGCCGGCGCGGTGGCCGGACGGGAAAGGGCCGGACCGGAGAGGGCCGGACGGGAGGGAGCGGGTGTGCGTGGGGGCCGACATGGCCGCCTCCGTGGGTGTGCGGACGGGACGGGCTCGCTGCCGTCGAATCTATGGATCCGAAGACGCTGTTCCCATCCGGGGCGCACCCCACTTCACCCTGAGCCTGGCCCCCTAGGGGTGGGTGGGGTTAGCCCCCCCCACCTCCGGCAAGCGCTGCCGAGCTCTGGCGGGCCGGGCCGGTGCCTCCGGCCCGTCTCACGGTGCGGCGATCGTCGCGATGACGGCGATGATCACGGTCACGGCGAGCATCGCGCCGAGCACGATGCCGAGCTTCTTGTGGCTGTTCTGGGGGTTCGGTTCGAGTACGGGCGACATGCCCATCAGTTTCGCATGCCGCATTCGTCCTCGATGGTGCGGTCCCGGCCGGCCAGGATGCCCAGGGCGATCTGCGGGACCAGCAGTCCGGCCATCAGGGCGAGCGGCAGGTCCCAGCCGCCGCTGTGCTGGTAGAGGGTGCCGATGAGCAGCGGCCCGGGGATGGAGATGAGGTAGCCGGTGCTCTGGGCGAAGGCGGAGAGCTTGGCGACGCCGGCCGGGGACTTGGCGCGCAGCCCGATCAGGGTGATGACGAGCGGGAAGGCGCAGTTGGAGACGCCGAGCAGGAGCGCCCAGGCCCAGGCACCGGCGGCGGGGGCGAGGTAGAGCCCGAGGTAGCCGGCGAAGCCGAAGAGGCCGAGGACGGCGGCGATGGCGCCCTGGTTCTTCATCCGGCCCGCCAGACCGGGGATGACGAAGGCGAGCGGGACACCCATGACCATGGTGACGGCGAGCAGCACTCCGGCGGTGGAGGGCGAGACCCCGGCGTCGCGGAAGATCTGCGGGAGCCAGCCCATGGTGATGTACGCGCCGGTGGCCTGGAGGCCGAAGTAGCCGCCGAGGGCCCAGGCGGTGCGGCTGCGCAGGACCCGCGGGCCCGCGTCGGTCCGTACGCCGGTCCCGGAGCCCGCGTCCACGGCGGCGCGCTCGGCACGTCCGGCCCGCTCGGCGCGCTCCGCCCGGCGGGAGGCGCGGGCGATGGGCAGCCAGGGCACTACGGCGATCAGCGCGAGCACGGCCCAGATCCCCAGGCCGGTGCGCCAGCTGCCCCCGAGGGCGGCGGTCATCGGTACGGTCGCGGCCGCGGCCAGCGAGGTGCCGGCGGCCAGCGCCATGGAGTACAGGCCGGTCATCGTGCCGACCCGGTCCGGGAAGTAGCGCTTGACGATCACCGGGAGCAGGACGTTGGCCAGGGCTATGCCGGCCAGGGACAGGGCGCTGGCGGCGAGGAACCCGGCGGCGTTGGTCGCGAAGGAGCGGATCAGCAGGCCCGCGGCGACGGCGGCCATGCCGGCGCAGACGACGGGCGCGGGGCCGAACCGGCGGGAGAGCCGCGGTGCGGTGACACCGAAGACGGCGAAGCAGAGGGCGGGAACGGAGGTGATCAGTCCGGCGACGGTACCGCTCATGCCGAGGCCGGTGCGGGTCTCCTCGAAGAGGGCGCCGAGGCTGGTGATGGCGGGCCGCAGGTTGAGGGCGGCCAGCACGATCCCGACGATGAGCACCGGGCCGAGCCACGTGGGGGCTGCGGCGGTGGTGGTGAGGTGTTGGTCGGCGGCCGGGTGGTTTCCTGGACGCCGCGCGGCCGACGGCCGGTTCATGGTCTGGATTTCATCGTCGGGCATACGACCATCATAGAATCATGGGATGATTGGCTGTCCAATCGACCGGTGCCGCCGATCGCCGGTGCCGCTCCCCGAGCGAACCGCCGGGCCCACCGCCGGGCCCACCGCCGCAGAGAGGAACCCATGCCGCTGACCTCCCCACGGCGCTCCGCGCTCGTCGACCAGGTGATCACGCAATTGCGCAATCAGATCACCTCCGGCGAATGGCCCGTCGGTGCCCGTATCCCCACGGAGCCGGAGCTGGTGGAGCTGCTCGGCGTCGCCCGCAACACCGTCCGCGAAGCCGTACGGGCCCTCGCGCACAACGGCCTCCTCGACATCCGGCAGGGCTCGGGGACGTACGTCATCGCCACCAGCGAGATGGCGGGCGTGATGCACCGCCGCTTCGCCGGGGCCGACCCGCGGCACATCGCGGAGCTGCGCTCGACCCTGGAGTCCTCGGCGGCCCGGCTGGCGTCGGAGCGGCGCAGCGAGCGGGACCTCGTACAGCTGGACGCGCTGCTGACCCGGCGCGAGGAGGCCTGGGCGAGCGGGGACGCGGAGCGGTTCGTGGCGGCGGACGTGAGCCTGCACATGGCGGTGGTGACCGCCTCGCACAACGACGTGCTGATCGAGCTGTACGCGGACCTCGGGGAACTGGTGGCCGACTGGCTGCGGGCCGATGTCGGCACGGAGCTGGATCCCGCCTCCCACCTGGACCACGCCCGGCTGATCGAGGCCATCCGGCGGGGCGACGGGGACGCGGCGGCCTCGGAGGCGGCGGGGTATCCGTTCGCCTGCCTCGGCAAGAGCGGGGACGAGGGCCGGCGCGAGAGCCGGGGCGAGGGCCTGGACGAGAGCCTGGACGAGGGCCGGGGCGAGGGCCGGGATCAGAACCGACCGCGCGGCCAGGGGCAGGCGTAGCGGTCACGGCCGCTGGTGGCTGACCCACGCCGAGCGGACTTCCTTCCAGCAGCGGCTGACGAGCTCGACCCGCCCGGCCGGTCCGATGGCCACGGCGGCGCTGTCCCCGTCCACGTCCCACCAGCGGTCGCACTCCACGTGCAGCCGCACCAGGTCGGTCTCCGGATAGCCGTTGTGGCAGTACGCCGTCACCTGCGACCCCTCGATCTCGGTGTCGCAGTCGGCACCGAAAAGGTCCCGGGAGGCGGAAGGCGCGGGCTGTGCGGGTGGCTCGGCGGGGATCTCGGCGAGCTCCACGACGGCCGGGGCGCCCCTCTCGGGGCCGGGTACTCCGTCGTTGTCCGCGGGCTCGGCGACCGCTCCCGGGACCAGTAGTCCGGTCAGGATCACGGAGGTGACCAGGAGCGATACCGCTCGGCTCGGCCTCGGGTGCACTCCGTACCTCCTCCCCGCAGGAGCCGAGAAGATCCCGGCTCGGCCAGTTTGCAGGCATCTGTCCCGGTTTTCGACTCGGGAAGTTCCGGTCGCACGGCGAACATCTGGTCGAGTACTCGGCCGCCGCCCCCGCCAGGGCCCGTGAAAACGGCGGCGGCCGCGCCTCCCGGAAGGGGAGCGCGACCGCCGCCGTACGGACGCAGGGGCCGTCAGGACACAGGAGCCGTCAGGCACCCATCGCGTGCAGGCCGCCGTCCACGTGGACGATCTCACCGGTGGTCTTCGGGAACCAGTCCGACAGCAGGGCCACGACGCCCTTGCCCGCCGGGACCGGGTCGCTCATGTCCCATTCCATCGGGGAGCGGTGGTTCCAGACGTCCGCCAGCTCGGAGAAGCCCGGGATGGACTTCGCGGCCATGGAGCCGATCGGGCCCGCCGAGATCAGGTTGCAGCGGATGTTCTGCTTGCCCAGGTCACGGGCGATGTAGCGGCTGGTGGCCTCCAGCGCGGCCTTGGCCGGGCCCATCCAGTCGTACTGCGGCCACGCGTACTGCGCGTCGAAGGTGAGGCCGACGACCGCGCCGCCCTCGCCCTCCGGGAACAGCGGCAGGCAGGCCATGGTCAGCGACTTCAGGGAGAACGCCGAGACGTGCATCGCGGTGGCGACCGACTCGAACGGGGTGTTCAGGAAGTTGCCGCCGAGGGCGTCCTGCGGTGCGAAGCCGATGGAGTGGACGACGCCGTCGAGGGCGCCGAGCTCGGCGCGGACGAGGTCCTCCAGGCGGGCCAGGTGCTCGGCGTTGGTGACGTCGAGCTCGATGACCTTGGCGGGCTTCGGCAGCTTGCGGGCGATGCGCTCCGTCAGCGTCGGCCGCGGGAAGGCCGTGAGGATGATCTCGGCGCCCTGCTCCTGGGCCAGCTTGGCGGTGTGGAAGGCGATGGACGACTCCATCAGCACCCCAGTGATGAGGATGCGCTTGCCGTCGAGAATTCCGCTCATGGTGATCAGTGACCCATGCCCAATCCGCCGTCAACGGGAATGACGGCTCCGGTGATGTACGCGGCGTCGTCGGACGCCAGGAAGCTGACGGCCGCCGCGATCTCCTCGGGCCGCGCGTAGCGGCCGAGCGGCACCTGGCCCACGATGCCCGCGCGCTGCTCGTCGGTGAGCACCTTCGTCATGTCGGTGTCCACGAAGCCGGGGGCCACCACGTTGAAGGTGATGTTGCGGGAACCGAGCTCCCGGGCGAGGGACCGGGCGAAGCCGACCAGCGCGGCCTTCGAGGCCGCGTAGTTGGCCTGCCCGGCCGAGCCCAGCAGTCCGACGACCGAGGAGATCAGGACGACGCGGCCCTTCTTCGCACGGAGCATGCCACGGTTCGCGCGCTTGACGACACGGAAGGTGCCGGTGAGGTTGGTGTCGACGACCGACGTGAAGTCTTCCTCGGACATCCGCATCAGCAGCGTGTCCTTGGTGATGCCGGCGTTCGCCACGAGCACCTCGACCGCGCCGTGCGCGTCCTCGATCTGCTTGTAGGCCTGCTCCACCTGCTCGGAGTCGGTGATGTCGCAGCGGACCGCCAGCACGCCGAGGGAGGTGAGGGCCTCCGGTGGCTCCCCCGACCGGTATGTGATCGCGACCTTGTCTCCGGCTTCCACGAAGGCACGGGCGATGGCGAGGCCGATGCCCCGGTTTCCTCCGGTGACGAGAACCGAGCGGCTCAACGGATCACCCTTTCGCTAGCAGTCTGAATACCAAAAACCTATAGGTCGTATCCCCCGGACGGAGAATCGGGCTCCGACAGCGCCTCGGGACGGGCTCTGTCGAATCCCTACAGAAAGAGGTAGGCACGAGAGCGCCGGGCGCGACATGATCGAGGCGACCGGCCCCGACCACGGGAGGACTTCCGTGCCCCATTCCATCGACGCGGCTTTCACCGCACTGCCCTTGCGGGCACTCGCCGACGCGGCGCTCGCCCGGGCGCGTGCGCTGGGCTCCGAGCACGCCGATTTCCGGCTGGAGCGGATTCGCAGCGCCTCTTGGCGGCTGCGGGACGCCAAGCCCTCCGGCGCGTCCGACATCACCGACCTCGGGTACGCGGTCCGTGTGGTGCACGGGGGCAGTTGGGGGTTCGCCTCCGGTGTGGACCTGACCATGGACGGCGCCGCCAAGGTGGCCTCGCAGGCCGTGGCCATGGCGAAGCTGTCGGCCCAGGTGATCAAGGCCGCGGGCTCGGACGAGAGGGTGGAGCTCGCCGACGAGCCGGTGCACTCCGAGCGGACCTGGATCTCCGCCTACGACGTGAACCCCTTCGAGGTGCCGGACGCGCAGAAGGCGGCGCTGCTTGCCGACTGGAGCGCGCGGCTGCTGGCGGCCGACGGGGTCGCGCACGTGGACGCCTCGCTGCTCGCCGTCCACGAGAACAAGTTCTACGCCGACACCGCGGGCACCTCGACCACGCAGCAGCGGGTCCGCGTGCACCCGCAGCTCACCGCGGTCGCCGTGAACGGCACCACCGGCGAGTTCGACTCGATGCGCACGATCGCCCCGCCGGCCGGGCGCGGCTGGGAGTACCTGACCGGCACCGGCTGGGACTGGGACGCCGAGCTGGAGCAGATCCCCGGCCTGCTGGCCGAGAAGATGCGGGCGCCGAGCGTCCAGGCGGGCCGCTACGACCTGGTCGTCGACCCGTCGAACCTGTGGCTCACCATCCACGAGTCCATCGGCCACGCCACCGAGCTCGACCGGGCACTGGGCTACGAGGCGGCGTACGCGGGGACCTCCTTCGCCACCTTCGACCAGCTGGGCAAGCTGAAGTACGGCTCCCCGATCATGAACGTGACGGGTGACCGCACCGCCGAGCACGGTCTGGCGACGGTCGGCTTCGACGACGAGGGCGTCGAGGCGCAGAGCTGGGACCTGGTCAAGGACGGTGTGCTGACCGGCTACCAGCTGGACCGGCGGATCGCGAAGCTGACCGGCCTCGGGCGCTCCAACGGCTGCGCCTACGCCGACTCGCCCGCCCATGTGCCCGTACAGCGCATGGCGAACGTCTCGCTCCAGCCGGATCCGGGCGGCCTGTCCACCGAGGACCTGATCGGGGGCGTCGAGCGCGGGATCTACGTGGTCGGCGACCGTTCCTGGTCGATCGACATGCAGCGCTACAACTTCCAGTTCACCGGGCAGCGGTTCTTCCGCATCGAGAACGGCCGGCTGGCCGGGCAGCTGCGCGATGTCGCGTACCAGGCCACGACCACCGACTTCTGGGGCTCGATGGAGAAGGTCGGCGGCCCGCAGACTTACGTGCTGGGCGGCGCCTTCAACTGCGGCAAGGCCCAGCCGGGACAGGTCGCGTCCGTCTCGCACGGCTGCCCGTCCGCGCTGTTCCGCGACGTGAACATCCTGAACACCACGCAGGAGGCCGGGCGATGACCCCGTCGATTCGCATCAACAAGCCGCACGAGATCGTCGAGCGGGCCCTGGAACTGTCCACCGCCGACGGCTGCGTCGTCATCGCCGACGAGGAGTCCACCGCCAACCTGCGCTGGGCCGGCAACGCGCTGACCACCAACGGCGTCACCCGGGGCCGGACCCTGACGGTCATCGCCACGGTCGACGGCAAGGAGGGCACGGCCTCGGGGGTCGTCTCGCGCTCCGCCGTCACCGCCGCGGACCTGGAGCCGCTGGTCCGGGCCGCCGAGGCGGCCGCCCGCGGAGCGGGGCCCGCCGAGGACGCCCAGCCGCTGGTGACCGGGACCCCCGCGTCGCCCGACTTCCGCGACGCCCCGGCCGAGACCTCCTCGGCGGTGTTCACGGACTTCGCCCCGGCCCTCGGCGAGGCCTTCGCCCGGGCCCGCGCGGGGGGCAGGGAGCTGTACGGCTTCGCCAATCACGAGCTGGTCTCCACGTACGTCGGCACCTCGGCGGGCCTGCGGCTGCGCCACGACCAGCCCAAGGGCACCCTGGAGCTCAACGCCAAGTCCCCGGACCGGGGGCGCTCGGCCTGGGCCGGCCGCTCGACCCGGGACTTCAAGGACGTCGACCCGACCGTGCTGGACGCGGAGCTGGCCGTCCGCCTGGGCTGGGCCGAGCGGAAGATCGACCTGCCCGCCGGGCGGTACGAGACCCTGCTGCCGCCGACGGCCGTGGCCGACCTGCTGATCTACCAGATGTGGTCGGCGGTGGCCCGGGACGCGGTGGAGGGCCGGACGGTCTTCTCCAAGCCCGGCGGCGGTACCCGGATCGGTGAGAAGCTGTCCGGGCTCCCGCTGACCCTGCGCAGCGACCCGCACGCGCCGGGCCTGGAGTCCGCGCCGTTCGTGATCGCCCACAGCTCCGGCGACGACGCCTCGGTGTTCGACAACGGGCTTCCGATCCCGGCGACCGAGTGGATCCGGGACGGCGAGCTGGCCCGGCTGCTGACCACACGGCACAGCGCCGGCCTGACCGGGCTGCCGGTCTCCCCCGGCTTCGGGAACCTCATCCTGGACGCGGGCGGCGACCAGTCGCTGGAGGAGATGGTCGCGGACACCGAGAGGGGTCTGCTGCTGACCTGTCTCTGGTACATCCGCGAGGTCGATCCGGCCAGTCTGCTGCTCACGGGGCTGACCCGGGACGGCGTCTACCTGGTGGAGAACGGACAGGTCGTCGGCGAGGTCAACAACTTCCGGTTCAACGAGTCCCCGGTGGACCTGCTGTCGCGGGCCTCGGAGGCCGGCCGGACGGAGAAGACCCTGCCGCGCGAGTGGAGCGACTGGTTCACCCGGGCCGCGATGCCCGCGCTGCGCATCCCGGACTTCAACATGAGCTCGGTCAGCCAGGGTGTCTGACCCACCTAGACTGAAGGACGCAATTCCATCATTCGAAGGAGCCGAGAGACCGTGACGGACATCGTCGACGAACTGAAGTGGCGCGGGCTCTTCGCCCAGTCCACCGATGAAGAAGCGCTGCGCAAGGCGTTCGCGGACGGTCCTGTCACGTTCTATTGCGGCTTCGACCCGACCGCGGCCTCGCTGCACGTGGGGCACCTGGTGCAGGTGCTCACCATGCGCCGGCTGCAGCTGGCCGGAAACCGTCCACTGGCGCTGGTCGGCGGGGCCACCGGCCAGATCGGTGACCCGCGGCCGACCGCCGAGCGCACCCTGAACGATCCGGCGACGATCGCGGAATGGGTGAACCGGCTGCGTTCTCAGATCGAGCCGTTCCTGTCCTTCGGGGGCGAGAACGCCGCGGTCATGGTGAACAACCTGGACTGGACGGCGGGCATGTCCGCCATCGAGTTCCTGCGGGACATCGGCAAGCACTTCCGCGTCAACAAGATGCTGACGAAGGACTCGGTCGCCAAGCGGCTGGAGTCCGACCAGGGCATCAGCTACACGGAGTTCAGCTACCAGCTGCTCCAGGGCATGGACTTCCTGGAGCTGTACCGGCGCCACGGCTGCGTGCTCCAGCAGGGCGGCTCCGACCAGTGGGGCAACCTGACCGCCGGTCTCGACCTGATCCACCGGGTCGAGCCGGGCGCCGTCGTGCACGCGATGGCGACCCCGCTGATGGTCAAGGCGGACGGCACCAAGTTCGGCAAGACCGAGGGCGGGGCCGTCTGGCTCGACCCGGAGATGACCACGCCGTACGCGTTCTACCAGTTCTGGCTGAACGTGGACGACCGGGACATCTCCACGTACATGCGGATCCTGTCCTTCCGGAGCCGCGAGGAGCTGGAGGCCCTGGAGGCGCAGACCGCCGAGCGGCCGCAGGCACGCGCCGCCCAGCGGGCGCTCGCGGAGGAGCTGACGACGCTGGTGCACGGCGCCGACCAGTGCGCCGCCGTGATCGCCGCGTCGAAGGCGCTGTTCGGCCAGGGCGAGCTGGCGGAGCTGGACGAGGCCACGCTGGCCGCGGCCCTGTCCGAGCTGCCGCACGCCAAGGTCACGGAGCTCACCTTGGTGGTCGACCTCTTCGTCGAGGTCGGTCTGGTCGCGAGCAAGTCGGCCGGGCGCCGGACCGTGAAGGAGGGCGGGGCCTACGTGAACAACGTGAAGGTCACCGCCGAGGACGCGGTCCCCGCCAAGGAGGACCTGCTGCACGGGCGCTGGCTGGTGCTGCGCCGCGGCAAGAAGAACCTGGCCGCGGTGGAGGTCACGGGCTGACGGCCCGGCGGCCCGAGGGGCGCGCGCCGGAGGGGCCGGCACGGACGCGCATGTCCGTACCGGCCCCTCCGTCGCGCCGGCGCCCTGTCAGGCCGCCCGCCTCTTGCCTCTGAGCGCCATGTAGACCATGTCGCCGACTCCGACGATCAGGACGGCTCCGGCCAGTTGCAGCAGGTGCCGGATCCAGTCGATGCCCTTGGTGTCGGCGACCCCGATCCAGGTCGCCACGGCATTGCCGAGGACACCGCCGATGATTCCGAAGATCACCGTCAGCCAGAGGGGCTGGTGCTGCCTGCCCGGCAGGATCGCCCGGGCAATCAGGCCCAGCACCAAACCGACGATGATCGCCCACAACCAATGCATGTCGCCTCCTCAAGGCGCGATGTGCGCATGTCCGGCCAGTCTCGGCCCACTCGACACGGGCCGCATTTCGGACAGGGCCATTGGGTACACCCCGCCTCCCAGCGGGCGGGGAGGCGGCGTACGGTGGAAGGGTCCGGGCCGGGGTGCGTCCGGCGGCTGATCGGGTGGTGGAGCATGGAACGGAAGAAGCGGCAGAAGCGGAACGGGGCCGAGGTCTTCCGGATCACCGGCGCACGGATGGGGCTCGCCGAGGACGTGCGGGGCCGCCAGCGGCGCTATGTCATCTCGATGGTCATCAGGACCCTGTCGGTCATCGCGACCGTGGTCCTGTGGAACGTGCAACGCCCGGTGGCGATCGTGACGCTGGTCGCCGGGGCACTGCTGCCCTACATCGCCGTGGTCATCGCCAACGCCGGGCGCGAGTCGGCACCCTCGCTGCCGTCGCACTACATCCCGACTCCCGTACACCCCGCTCTGGGTCCGGGAAACCTCAAGAAAAGCTCAGATCAATCATGACGTTCCAGTGCACCGCACCGGGTCGTGCGTGACATACTGCCTACGCGCTCCGCATCCCCCGTCGGAGCGACGGACCGACGCCGGGCAGCTCCCCCCGTGGCTGCTCGGCGTCGTTTTTCCGTTGGCGGGGTTTGTAGGGTTGAGGCGTGAACTCCCCTGAGACCCCCGACTCCCCTCACACCGACGCGCCCACCTGCTCTGCCAAGGGCTGCCGCGACGCGGCCGTCTGGGTCCTGGCGTGGAACAACCCGAAGCTGCACACCCCGGAGCGCCGCAAGACCTGGCTGGCATGCGAGGAACACCGCGAACACCTCTCCCAGTTCCTGGGGGTCCGCGGTTTCCTCAAGGACGTCGTGAAGCTAGCCGAGTGGGTGCAGCCGGAGGGATCGGGGCGCGAGCGCTGAGCGATGCCCGGGAGCGGCCGGCGGGTCAGCCGCCGATCGCGGACATCGGGCGGTCGGGCTGGAGGAAGGAGGACGGGTCGTCGAGGCCGGAGCCGGCCTTCTTGCCCCACATCGCCACCTTCCACAGGCGGGCGATCTCCTCGTCCGCGGCGCCCGAGCGAAGGGCGGCGCGCAGGTCCGACTCCTCGGTGGCGAAGAGGCACGTGCGTACCTGGCCGTCGGCCGTGAGCCGGGTACGGTCACAGGCGCTGCAGAAGGGGCGGGTGACCGAGGCGATGACGCCGACGGTCGCCGGGCCGCCGTCGACCACCCAGCGCTCGGCCGGCGCGGAGCCGCGCTCGTCGGCGCCTTCCTCGGTGAGCGTGAAGCGGGTGCGCAGGGACTGCAGGATGTCGCCGGCGGTGATCATGCCGTCGCGCTTCCAGCCGTGCTGCGCGTCGAGCGGCATCTGCTCGATGAAGCGGAGCTCGTACTCGTTCTCCACGGCCCAGGCCAGCAGGTCGGGGGCTTCGTCCTCATTGAGCCCCGGCATGAGGACGGCATTGACCTTGACGGGGGTGAGACCGGCCTCGCGGGCCGCGGCCATGCCGTCGATGACGTCCTGGTGCCGGTCGCGGCGGGTGAGGGTCTTGAAGACCTCGGGCCGCAGGGTGTCCAGGGAGACGTTCACCCGGTCCAGGCCGGCGGCCTTGAGCGCCCGGGCGGTGCGCTTGAGGCCTATTCCGTTGGTGGTCAGCGACATCTGGGGCCGCGGTTCCAGCGCCGCGCACTGCTCTACGATCCCGACGAGACCGGGCCGGAGCAGCGGCTCGCCGCCGGTGAAGCGGACCTCGGTGATGCCGAGCCGGGTCACGGCGATGCGGATCAGCCGGACGATCTCCTCGTCGCTCAGCAGATCGGACTTGCCGAGCCACTGCAGTCCCTCCTCGGGCATGCAGTACGTACAGCGCAGATTGCACCGGTCGGTCAGCGAGACACGCAGGTCAGTGGCCACGCGGCCATAGGTGTCGAGAAGCACTGTGGGCCCCCTCCCCTGTCCGGATCTGTAGAGGTTTCACGTACGTTCACGCAGGTTCACGCAGCGTTGGATCGAATGCGTGCGCTGTATTCGAGCCTACGCGACGCCTGTGACATGTAGAGGTCCCCGAACGAACGAGACGGGACGCGGCCGCGTCGTAGGGACGTACGACGCGGCCACGCTGGGTGTTCGGACGAACTCGTGGAGCCCGCGTCAGTGGGCCCCGGTGCCGGTCAGGGAGCGGACCTCCAGCTCGGCGAACTTCTGCGGGTCGGCCTTCTCCTTCGACAGGAGCGTCCCCAGCCAGCCGAGCAGGAAGCCCAGCGGGATGGAGATGAGGCCGGGGTTCTCCAGCGGGAACCAGTAGAAGTCGGCGTCCTTGAACATCGAGGTGGGCTTGCCGGACACGACGGGCGAGAACAGCACCAGGACGACCGACGAGATCAGGCCGCCGTAGATCGACCACAGCGCACCCCGGGTGGTGAAGCGCTTCCAGAAGAGGCTGTAGAGGATCGTCGGCAGGTTGGCGGAGGCGGCGACCGCGAAGGCGAGCGCGACCAGCCCCGCCACGTTCAGGTCGCGGGCGAGTGCGCCGAGCCCGATGGCGACGGCGCCGATGACGACGGTGGACCAGCGTGCCGCGCGGACCTCCTCCTTCTCGGTGGCCTTGCCCTTGCGAATCACGTTCACGTACAGGTCGTGCGCGAAGGACGAGGAGGAGGCGAGGGTCAGACCGGCGACCACCGCGAGGATGGTGGCGAAGGCCACCGCGGAGATCACGGCGAGGAGGATCGCGCCGCCGGTGGAACCGGCGCCGCCGCCGATCTCCTGGGCGAGCAGGGGGGCCGCGGTGTTGCCGGCCTTGTTGGAGGCGAGGATGTCTGCCCGGTTCAGCAGGGCTGCGGCGCCGAAACCGAGGGCGATCGTCATCAGGTAGAAGGCGCCGATGATGCCGATGGCCCAGTTCACGGACTTACGGGCGGCCTGGGCGGTGGGAACCGTGTAGAAGCGGATCAGGATGTGCGGCAGGCCGGCGGTGCCCAGGACGAGGGCGAGGCCGAGCGAGATGAAGTCCAGCTTCGAGGTGGAGTCCTGGCCGTACTTGAGTCCCGGCTCAAGGAACTTGACGCCCTGGCCGCTGTTCTCGGCGGCCTTGCCCAGCAGGTCGGAGATGTTGAAGTTGAACTTCAGCAGCACCAGGAAGGTGATCAGCAGGGCGCCCGCGATGAGCAGGACGGCCTTGATCATCTGGACCCAGGTGGTGCCCTTCATACCGCCGATGGTCACGTACAGGATCATCAGTACGCCGACCAGCGCGACGACGGCCACCTTGCCGCCGTCGCTGGTGATGCCCAGGAGCAGGGAGACCAGCACGCCGGCGCCGGCCATCTGGGCGAGCAGGTAGAAGATCGAGACCACGATGGTGGAGGTGCCGGCGGCGGTACGGACGGGCCGCTGGCGCATCCGGTACGCGAGGACGTCGCCCATCGTGTAGCGGCCGGAGTTGCGCAGCGGCTCGGCGACGAGCAGCAGGGCGACCAGCCAGGCGACGAGGAAGCCGATGGAGTAGAGGAAGCCGTCGTAGCCGAAGAGCGCGATGGCTCCGGCGATGCCGAGGAAGGACGCGGCGGACATGTAGTCGCCGGAGATGGCGAGGCCGTTCTGGAAGCCGGTGAACTGGCGGCCGCCCGCGTAGAAGTCGGCGGCGTCCTTGGTCTGGCGGCCGGCCCGGATCGTGATGATCAGGGTGGCGACGACGAAGAGTCCGAAAAGTGTGATGATCAGCGGCCGGTGCTCGGTGGCGCCCGCGGCGACCGTCGTCAGGTGGAGGGTGCTCGTGCCGGTGCTCATTCGCCGGCCTCCATCCGCGCCTTGATGGCCGCGGCCTTGGGGTCGAGCTGGGCGGCGGCGTGCCGCGAGTACAGCCAGGCGATGAGGAAGGTCGTCGCGAACTGGGCGAGGCCGAAGACGAGGGCGACGTTGATGTTGCCGAAGAGCTTGGTCCCCATGAAGCCGCCCGCGTAGTTGGACAGCAGGACGTAGAGCAGGTACCAGGCGATGAAGGCCACGGTGAGCGGGAAGGCGAACGAACGGTAGGAACGGCGTAGTTCGGCGAACTCGGCGCTCTGCTGGACGCTCGCGAACGCTTCGTCCGAGGGGCTCGCCGGCGGCGTTCCCGCGCCGCCCGGCGGCGGCGCTGCTTCGGTGGTCACGGGGGAATCTCCTTGTGACGCTGGTGCGGTGGGGACGACGGACAAAACAACCTCCGTGTAGGGGGGCGCGGTGCTGATCCCCCCTGTCAACGGCACGGTCGGCGTGTCGCGACGGTTCAACACCCACTGTTTCTTTGGAAACTGATTTCTCGAACTGATGGCGTAGAGGGGAACGCGAGCGCTAGGTTCGCCTGTCATGCACCGTCCGTCGCGACCGCGCCCGGACGGCTTTTTCAAGGATGATGTGGAGAACCCATGGCGCATCTGGGGTCACGTTCCGTCAAGAAGCAGAGCCGCGCTCTCGCCGTACCGGTCGGCCTGGTGCTCACCGCCTCGCTCGCCTTCCTGCCCTCGGTGACGGCATCCGCCGCTCCGCTGGGCAACACGGCGGACGCGGCGGCGGCCTCGCGGCCCGACACCTCCGGCCCCAAGATGTCGTACGTGGCGAACCTGTCCGCGTACGGCACCGTGAAGCAGGCGAAGAAGGCCATCGAGCGGGCCGGTGGAACGGTGGTGACGGCCTATGAGCAGATCGGGGTCGTCGTCGCACATTCCCAGAACCCGGAGTTCGCCAAGCAGCTGCGGACCCAGCGCGGTCTGTTCGTGTCGGTCGGCGCCACCCGTACGGCCCCCCTCAAGTCGGTGCAGACCACCGAAGAGGGCACCACGCAGCAGCTGAGCGCGGCGGACGCCGCCAAGGCGGCGGCGCAGGCCGAGCCGGGGCAGGAGCCGCTGGAGCCCAACCAGTGGGACCTGCGGACGATCAAGGCCGACGAGGCTCACAAGATCAACGATGGCAGCCCGGACGTCACCGTCGGCATCATCGACACGGGCGTGGACGACACCCACCCCGATCTCGCCCCGAACTTCTCCAAGGAGCAGTCCGCCAACTGTGTCGGCGGTGTCGCGGACACCTCCGAGGGCGCCTGGCGCCCGTACGCCGACGGCAGCGACCACGGCACCCACGTGGCCGGCACCATCGGCGCCCCGCGCAACGGGGTCGGCGTCAGCGGTGTGGCGCCCGGTGTGAAGATCTCCGCGATCAAGGTGAGCGAGCCCGCGACCAGCCTCTTCTTCACCGAAGCGGTCGTCTGTGGCTTCATGTTCGCCGCCGAGAAGGGGATCGAGGTGACCAACAACAGCTACTACGTCGACCCCTGGTACTTCAACTGCAAGACGGACGACGACCAGAAGGCGCTGGTGGAGGCCCTCGGCCGGGCGAGCAAGTACGCCGAGCGCAAGGGCGTGCTCCACGTCGCCGCGGCGGGCAACTCGAACATGGACCTGGCCGCCGACTCGATCGTCGACGACTCCAGTCCGAACGACACCACCCCGGTGCCGCGCACCATCGACCCGAGCGTCTGCCTGGACCTGCCGACGCAGCTGCCCGGCGTCGTCACGGTCACCTCGACCGGCGACAAGGGTCTGCGGTCGTACTACTCCAACTACGGCCTGGGCGTCGCGGACGTGGCCGCCCCCGGCGGCGACAAGTGGCAGGTCCCGGCCACCCCGGACGCCAACGGCCGGGTGCTGTCGACCGTCCTGGACGGCGGCTACGGCTACAAGCAGGGCACCTCGATGGCCGCGCCGCACGTCGCCGGTGTCGCGGCGCTCCTCAAGAGCGCGCACCCGTCGGCGACGCCGTCGCAGCTCCAGGCGATGCTGAAGGGCCAGGCCACCAAGACGGCCTGCCCGGCTCAGATCTACAACAGCGCGGGCGTCCTGGTCGACGCCACCACCTGTGAGAGCAAGTGGGGCCAGACCGGCTACTACGGCTACGGCGTGGTCGACGCGCTCAAGGCCGTGAAGTAACCGGCTCGGTACGCCGTACGCGGGGTACGTGAGGGGGCCGGGCGGGGATCTCCCCGCCCGGCCCCCTCCTCGTACGCCTGAACGTCAGAGCTGGATCAGCACCTTGAGCGCGCTGCGGTCGTCCATCGCGCGGTAGCCGTCCGGTACCTCTTCCAGGGAGACGGCCCGGTCGAAGACGGGCGAGGGGTCGATCGCGCCGCTGAGCACGTCCTCCAGCAGCTCCGGGATGTACGCGCGGACCGGGGCGACGCCGCCGCGCAGGGTGATGTTGCGGTCGAACATCACACCGAGGTCGAGGCCGGTGCCGCTGCCGTGCGGGACGCCGACGTAGCCGACCGCCCCGCCGTCGCGCGTGATGTTCACGGCCGTGCGCATGGACTGCTCGGTGCCGACCGCCTCGATGACGGCGTGCGCGCCCCGGCCGCCGGTCAGTTCACGGACGGCCGCCTCGGCCGCCTCGCCCCGCTCGGCGACGATGTCGGTGGCCCCGAAGAGCTTCGCCACGTCCGTACGGGCCGTGTGGCGGCCCAGTGCGATGATCCGCTCGGCACCGAGGCGCTTGGCGGCCAGGACGCCGCACAGGCCGACCGCGCCGTCACCGACGACGGCGACCGTGGAGCCCTTGCGCACGCCCGCGCCGAGCGCGGCGTGATGGCCGGTGCCCATGACGTCGGAGAGCGCGAGCAGCCCGGTGAGCAGGGCGTCGTCGGAGGCGGCCGCGGTGGGGAGCTTGACCAGGGTGCCGTCGGCGTGCGGGACCCGGACGGCTTCGCCCTGGCCTCCGTCGTGGCCGACCGAGCCCCAGAAACCGCCGTGCTCGCAGGAGGTGTAGAGACCCTCGGAGCAGTAGTCGCAGGTGCCGTCGGACCACATGAAGGGCGCGACGACGAGGTCGCCCGCGCGCAGCGCGGACACCGCGGAGCCGGTCTCTTCGACGATGCCGAGGAACTCGTGGCCGATCCGCTGCCCCGGCTGGCGCTTGGCTTCACCTCGGTAGGCCCAGAGGTCGCTGCCGCAGATGCAGGCGCGCAGGACGCGGACGACGGCGTCCTCGGGACGCCGGATCGCGGCGTCGGGCACCTCCTCCACGCGGATGTCGTGCGGGGCGTGGATGACGGTGGCGCGCATGGTGGTGCAGTCCTCCGGTTCAGGGATCGTTCAGTCGTCGCTTTGTGTGGGTTGTATGCCTTGTGGGCCTTGTGGGCCTTGTGCGACTTCCCTACGGTACGCCTGCTCGCGCGCCGTCACGCCCGTGGCCAGGAGGTACTGGGCGGCCAGGTACGTGGCCATGATCCAGAAGTCCGGGCGGGGCGGCTGCGGCCACTCGGCGACCCCGGTGGCGATGAGCGTGTCGGAGATCAGGAAGAGCGCCCCGCCGATCCCGGCGCGCGGGCCGAGGGCGCTGGAGCGGAAGGCCATGGCGGTGAGCAGCAGGCTGTAGCCGGCGACGGGGACGCGCAGGCCCGCCGGCAGGTCCGTCCACATCAGGCCCACCGTGCCGAGGAGGGCGACGGCGTACGCCCCGCCGAGCAGGGCGTACGCGCCCCGCTTGCCGAAGAGCACGAGGTAGCAGACGTGTCCGGCGGCGAAGGAGCCCATGCCGATGAGGAAGGCGGCCTCGGCGTCGAAGAGCAGGGCCAGGTCACCGCCCCACCCGAACAGCAGGGCCGCGACCAGCAGCCGGGGTGCGCCGCGGGTGACCGCGTGGGCGACCAGCAGCGGCATCAGCAGGGGCTTGAAGATGAGGTGGCCGAGGTGCCAGTCGGCCAGGAGCGAGCCGAGGTCTGCGGCGGCCGCGACGGCGAAGGCGACGAGCAGGACCCGGGCGGCGCCGCCGGTTCCGTCGCCCGCGGGGCGGGCCCAGGAGGGCGTACGGGATGCGGTGGCGCTCACGCGGCGGGCTCCGGAGCCGTCTGCCCGGAGGAAGCCGAGGGGGACGACCGGTCCGCGGGGGCCGCCGCGCTCGCCGCGGCCCCGGCGCCAACGGCGGTCGCTGCCGGTTGCCAGCCGGGACCGCGGAAGACCCGTCCGGCGCGCTCGCGCCAGCTGGTGGCGGCTCGTACGTCCCGGGCGATGGCGACGTACTCGTGGGTGGCGACGCGCAGCGGGTTGTAGGTGTCGATGTTCTTCGTCAGCCCGAAGACGGGCCTTTCGGTCTCGCCCACCCAGGAGCCGAACATCCGGTCCCAGATGATCAGGATCCCGGCGAAGTTGCGGTCCAGGTAGCCGCCTTGGGAGGCGTGGTGCACGCGGTGGTGGGAGGGGGTGTTGAAGACGTACTCGACGGGGCGCGGGAGGGTGCCGATGCGCTCGGTGTGGATCCAGAACTGGTAGACGAGATTGACGGAGTAGCAGAACGCGACCGCGGCCGGGTGCACGCCGAGGGCGATCATCGGCAGGTAGAACGGCCAGGAGGTGGCGCTGGTCCACGGCTGGCGCAGGGCGGTGGTGAGGTTGAACTTGCGGCTGCTGTGGTGCACGACGTGGCACGCCCACAGGATGCGGATGACGTGGTGGCCGCGGTGCTGCCAGTAGTAGAGGAAGTCCTGCGCGAGGAGCATCAGCAGGACGGTCCACCACAGGACGGGCACGCGCAGCGGGGTCAGCTCGTAGACGGCGGTGTAGATGGCGAGGACCGGGATCTTCCAGAGGAGGTCGAAGACCAGGCTGCCGAGTCCCATGCCGATGCTGGTGACGGCGTCCTTGGTCTCGTACCCGGCGGCGTCCTCGTCGGGATGGATCCGGTAGCTCACCATCTCCACGACGGTGAGCAGCACGAAGGCGGGTATGGACCACAGCACGACATCGGGCAGGTTCGGCATGTCCGCACCATAGAGGCGGCTCCAGGGGTGCCGCTAGGGGTTGTTACCGTTCGGTATTCATCGGTGTTACCGACGGTTCGCGCGGGGCGGCGCCGGCCGGGAGCCGGCGCCGGTGCGGCCCGAGCGGCGATGCCGTGGGCCGCACCGGCGGGCAGACCGGAGGGGATGTCACCGCAGCCGCGGCGTCACCAGACGCGGACCGAACCGCCGCGGGCGAACGTGGGGCTGGTGGCTCCCTCGGGGATCGCCGTCAGGGGCTTCGCGATCTCCGAGACCAGCGGGCCGTGTTCGGCGGCCACCGCGTCCAGGAGGGTGAGGTCGAAGCCGTAGACGCGAGCCGCGTTGCCGCCGGCCATCGCGGCCACCTCCGCGCGCGGGAGGCCGGCGTAGGCGATGCGCAGGCCCTCGCGGGAGAAGGGGGTGGTGCCCTCGTCGTGGGGGTAGTCGCTGCCCCACATGATCTTGTCGAGGCCGATGCGTTCCCGGAGCGGGACCTCGTGGGGACGCATGAAGCTCGCTCCCACGAAGCAGTTGTCCCGCCACACCTCGCTGGGCGCCTTGCCCATGGACCGCGCGAGGCCCGCGCCGAATTTGGCCTCGGCGGTGGCCGATGCCGCGACCAGGCGGCCGTGGTAGTAGTCCAGCATCTCCAGCACGCCCGGGATCCAGCCGGATCCCTGCTCCGTCAGGACCAGCTTGAGTCCCGGGTGACGGTGGAAGGCGCCGCCGAAGACGAGGTGCCACAGGGCGCGGTGGGAGAACCAGGTGGTCTCCACCATGAACACCGCGCGGGCCGCCGGTTCGTCGCCGAGCGGCGGGGACGCCGAGCCGCCGTGGTGGTTGACGGGGACGTCGAGTTCGGCGCAGACCGCCCAGATGGGGTCGTAGGAGGCGGAGTACAGCTCGGGGATTCCGCTGCCGGGCGGGGCGCCGGGGAGCAGGATGCCGCCGGTGAGGCCGGCCTCCTTCGTGCGGCGGATCTCCTCGACGGCCTGGTCCACGTCGTTGAGGAGGATCTGGGCCACTCCCGCCCGCCGGCCGGGGGCGTCCGCGCAGAAGTCAGCCAGCCAGCGGTTGTGGGCCCGCAGCCCCGCCCAGCGGAGCTGGAACTCCGCCGCCGTCGGCGCCGGGGCCATCAGGGAGGCGCTCGGGAAGAAGGGAGGGATCGTGTTGGGGAAGAGGACTTCCGCGACGATGCCGTCCGCTTCGAGCTCGGCCAGGCGCCGGGCCGAGTTCCAGTTGCGGTCCGCCGTGTCCGCCAGGAGGTCCTCGTACGGGTTCACGTACGTGGCGGCCCAGGCGTCGAAGTCCTCGTGGTACCGCTTCTCCAGGTACGGCTTGTAGTCCAGCAGGTCGGCGCCCGCGTGGCAGTCCGCCGAGATGACCGTGTAGCGGTCCGCCGCACCGCTCATCCGCCCACCCCCACTACCGGGAAGTCGTGGCCGGTCAGCCAGTGGCGGCCCACCTCGCGGGAGCGGGCCCAGGAGGCCTCCACGGCCGCCTGGTCCGCGGGCTGGCCCAGCTCGGCCGGGGTCGGGCCGATCCGGCGGGCGATCGGGGCCAGTTCGGCGGTGTCGAAGCCGAAGACCTCGGCCGCCGCCAGCCCGAGCATCCGGCGGGTCTCCGCGACCGGGATGTCGTGGAAGGTGTTCTTCAGCCAGGTGCGGGTGGCCGGCCAGGTGCCCTCGGGGTGCGGGAAGTCCGAGCCCCACAGGATGTTGTCCACGCCGATCTCGTAGCGCTGCGCGAGCTCCCGCCGTTTGGTGTTGGTCGCGCAGATGAACACCTGCCGGTCCAGGTACTCGCTCGGCGGCCGCTTCAGCTCCTCGAACGGTGACAGCTTCTTTCCGCCGTGCGCGCCGAGGTAGAGGCGGTCCATGAACCACAGTTGGTTCGGCAGCCACCAGCAGCCCGACTCGGCGACGCCGAACCTCAGGCCCGGGTGCCGCTCGAAGACCCCCGACCAGAGCAGGAACCACAGCGGGCGGGCCGGCCACCAGGTGACCTCGGAGACGAAGATGCCGAGGTGGTCCCCGTACTCGTGGCGCGGCGAGGAGCCCGAGTGGGTGACGACCGGCATCCGCGTCTCGGCGGCCGCCGCCCACACGGGGTCGTAACGGCGGTCGTGGTAGGGCGCCTTGTCCACCCACATCGCGGGGATCATCAGCGCGCCCAGCCCGGATTCCTTGGCCCGGTGGATCTCCGCGACCACCTTCGACGACTCGCCGGTGATGGGGAGCAGGGCCACGCCGCAGTGGCGCTCGGGACGGGCGGAGACGAACTCCGCCAGCCAGCGGTTGTGCGCCTGCGCGCCCGCCATCCCGAGCTCGGGGTCCTGGTCGCCGGAGAGGCCGAGGCCCACCCCGAAGGGGGCGGCGGTCTGGCTGTCGACGGCGTCCGCGTCGGGGAAGACGACCTCGGCGGCCACGCCGTCGCCGTCGAGTTCCTTCAGGCGCTGTCCCGTGTCCCAGCCGCCCTTGAGGCCTTCCTCGTGGTCGCGGAACCATTTCTCGGCGAAGGCCTCGTTGCGGACGCCCAGGCGGGTGGCCTCCTCACGGCGGGCGTCGCGCTGGCCGAGGAACTCGTCGAACCGGCGGTGGAAGCGGGATTCCAGGTAGGGGCGGTACTGCTCCGTGGGCAGGCCCGCGTGGCAGTCGGAGGAGATGATCAGGTACGGGTCTTCGGCCGGGTCTTTCGCGTACGTGTCAGGCACGGCTGGGCCCCTCAGTCGAGGATGAAGTTTTCCAGGTAGGCGGGGTTGGCGCGGTCGAGCATCGACTGCGCCCGGGCGCGGATCTGCCGGTCGCTGTGCTCGCCGGCCGGGAGCATCCAGAAGCGGTCGGCGCGGATGCCGTCGACGACGTGTTCCGCCACCTCTTCGACCGGCGTGAAGCGCACCTCGTGGCCGGCCCGCCGCATCGCCGCCTCGTACTGGTCGAGGCTGCGGTACGGGGCCTTGCGCGGCCGCTGCTTCGCATAGCGCTCGGGCCGGTTGCGGTGGGACTCCCACAGCCCCGTGCGCAGCATGTGCGGCCCGGGGAAGAGGACGGAGGCTCCGACGGCCGCGCCCTCCGCCTTGAGGTGGGCGTACAACGACTCGGTCATGGTGACCACGGCCGCCTTGGTGACGGCGTACACGGAGGCCGTGGGGAGCGGGGCGATGCCGCCGTCACCGGAGGAGGTGTTGACGACGTGGCCGGGGGCGCCGGCCGCGACCATGCGGGGGAGGAAGGCCTGGATGCCGTGGAAGACGCCCCACACGTTGACGGAGAAGGCCCACTTCCAGTCGCTCGGCTCGTGCTCCCACATCCGGCCCTCGGCGCCGGAGCCGACGCCCGCGTTGTTGCACAGCACGTGAACGGCGCCGAAGGTCTCGTACGCGGCGTCGGCGAGGGAGACGACGGAGTCGCGGTCGCTGACGTCGACGGTCCTGGCGAGCACCCGGGCACCGTCCGCGGCGAGTTCGTCGGCGGCCTTGCGCAGGGCGCCCCGCTCCACGTCGGCGAGGACGACCGACAGCCCTTCGGCGGCGAAGCGGCGGGCCATCGCCAGCCCGATGCCGCTGGCGGCGCCGGTGACGACGGCCACCTGTCCCGGTTCGAGTCGCATGTCACACACCGCCTTCCGGAGGACCGTCCAGGATCTGCGCCGGGTCGTCGTACCGCTGGTGGATGTACGGGAGCAGGGCCTGGGCGCTCACGCGCTCGACGACCCGGCCCTGCTGGTCGGTGGTCTTCTCGCCGATGGTGATCTCGACGATCCGGCGGACGGGGAGGTCGGCCACGGGATCGAACATCGACTCGCGCAGGACGATGTCACCGGTGATGTGCTCCAGCTTGCGGACCTTCTCGTTCCGCGTGCAGTGCACGAGGACCGGATCCGCGTCGAAGCCCGAACCGTCCACCGCGGGAAGGAATTTGAAGTAGAAGTCGGTCTTCCGGACGGGCTCGGGCAGCGGCAGCGCGCGGTCCACCGCGCCGCGCACCTCCACGAAGGCGATCCCGTGCCGGGCGAGGCAGGCGCGTACGACGAGTCCGTCGCGCTCGACGGTGACCTCGCCCAGCTTCTTCGGCTCGCCGAAGACCTCCCGGCCGCCGATCAGGGCGCGCTCGAGGGTCATCGGCATGACCAGCGGGTACCAGCCCTGGACCCCGTCGTGCCGGGCCGCGACGGCCACCGAGCCGGCGCCCAGCGGGTAGCCGGGCAGGTCGACCTTGCTGATGCCGGCCCGTACGAGGGGCCGCTCGGCGGGCTTGAGCGGTGGTGGCAGGACCGCCGCCACCACGTCCGGGTCGCTCTCCCAGACGGCCACCACTCCGGTGGACCAGATGTCGGGAAGCTTTGAGCTCTTCTCGCGCGACGCCGCGATCTCGGCCTCCGTGCGCGCTCCGTACCGTACGCGTGCCATCCTTCGCACCACCCTTCGGTCGGTTCTGTAACACAGTTACACCGCCGCCGGTGAAGGGTAAATACCCGTGCGCACAAGGAAACTGACGTCTCGACAGATGAACAGGCAGGTGGGCCGACATGGCCAGAAGCGCGCTGACCCGCCGCGAGGTGCTGGACGCCGCCGCGAACCTGGTCAAGCAGCACGGCCCGGACGCCCTCACGATGCGCAAACTCGCCGCCGAGCTGGGCACCGCGGTCACCTCGATCTACTGGCACGTCGGCAACCGCGAATCGCTGCTCGACGCCCTCGTCGAGCGGACCGTCCAGGAGATGGGCGCGATCCTCCCCCGGATCCCTCCCCCGGCCCCTGCGGGCAAGAGCCCCCTCGGCGAGCCCCCCGGGGCCGACGGCACCCCGGCCGACCGGATCCTCTCCGTGGCCCGGATCCTGCGCCGCGAACTGCGCGAGCGCCCGCACCTGATCGCGATGGTCCACGAACGCGGGCTCACCGAGCGGATGTTCCTCCCGGCCCAGCAGGCGCTCGTCCACGAGGTGCACGCCGCGGGGCTGCGCGGTGCCCGGGCCGCCGACGCGGTGCGCGCCGTCCAGTTCCAGATCGTCGGCTTCCTCCTCGTCGAGCGCAACCGCGAGCGCTCCCCCGCGCAGTCCCCCGCCGAGAGTGAACTGTGGGACCCCGCCGCGGCCCCCCACGACCCCGCCCTCGCCCACGCGCTGGCCCGTCCGGCCGACCCGGAACGGCTGTTCCTGCTGTCCGTACGGGCCCTGGTCACCTCCCTGCTGGCCACCCCCGGCGACTGACGGCGGGCGCCGGGGGCCCGGCGGATACGGCCGAGCCGGAAGGACATCGCGGCCATCGCTGTCGGTCGGGGCCGATATCCTCTGTGACCATGCTCGACGACCGTACGACCGCAGACACGATGTGGCCGACCGCGTACCCCCAGGGGTACGCGGTCGTCGACGTGGAGACCACCGGGCTCGCTCGCGACGACCGGATCATCTCTGCCGCCGTCTACCGGCTCGACGCGCAGGGCGATGTGGAGGACCACTGGTACACCCTCGTCAATCCGCTGCGGGATCCGGGACCGGTGTGGATCCACGGCCTGACCAGCGACATGCTCCAGGACGCGCCGCTCTTCAAGGACATCGCCGAGGAGTTCGCGGACCGGCTCGCGGACCGGGTGCTGGTGGCGCACAACGCCATCTTCGACTGGCAGATGATCGCCCGGGAGTACGCGCGTGCCGCCGGGGCCGCGCCGGTCCGTCAGCGGCTGTGCACCATCGCCCTGTCGAAGGAACTGAATCTTCCGCTGCCCAACCACAAGCTGGAATCGCTCGCCGCGCACTTCGGAGTGGTCCAGCAGCGCGCCCACCACGCGCTGGACGACGCCCGGGTGCTGGCCGAAGCCTTCCGTCCGTCACTGCACGCGGCCGCGCGGGACGGCGTACGGCTGCCGCTGCTGGAGTGCCGGCCGCTGACGGAGTGGTCGGACTCGCCCGTCACGCCGCGGGTGGGCCGCCAGGCCTCGTACCAGAGCGGCAACTGGCGGCCTTCGCGCAAGCGGCCGCCGTGCCCGCATCCGAACCCGGGGCGGTTCGAGGACGGCAAGCCGCTCAAGCAGGGCATGCGGATCGCCTTCTCCGGTGACACCTCCGTGGACCGGGAGCTGCTGGAGGACCGCGCGGTCGAGGCGGGCCTGCACATCGCGACGAGTGTGTCGCGGCTCACCAGCCTGCTGGTGACGAACGACCCGGACTCGGCGACCTCGAAGACGGTCAAGGCCAAGTCCTTCGGCACTCCGGTCGTCGACGAGGCGGCCTTCACCCAGCTGTTGCGGGACGTGGCGGCGGCCCAGGACTGAGCCGGCCGGACCGCAGGACCGGACCGTCCGGGCGTTGCGCCGGCCGGGTGCAGGCGCGGCGACTCACCCCGGTGGATCTTGTTCCGGTCCGCCGCCTTGCGGAGCATGCGGCGCATGGCACGTTGCGAGGTCTGCGGAAACGATTACGGCATGTCCTTCGAGGTGCACGCGCAGGGCGCGGTGCACGTCTTCGACTGCTTCTCCTGCGCCATCCACCGCATGGCGCCCATCTGCGAGCACTGCCGGGTCCAGATCATCGGGCAGGGCGTCGAGGTCGAGGGGCAGTGGTTCTGCGGAGCGCACTGCGCCCGCGCGGAGGGGAAGGTGGGCGTCATCGACCACGTCTGACTCCTCCACGTCTGACTCCTCGGCCCGACATCACGGCGCACCCCGGCGAACGCCACCCCCAGCGCACCTGAACGACCCCTCCCCCGACTCCCCCTGTACGGCTCGTCCGTACGCCACGACCCCGGACGGCCACCCGGCCGCCGGGGTCGGCGCGGCTGGGGTACCGTCGTGGGCGTGTACCGCTTTGTGCTGACCCGGCAGTGGGTGTGCCTCACCCTCGTCGCCCTCGTCCTCATCCCCGTGATGGTCAAGCTCGGGTTCTGGCAGTTCCACCGCCATGAGCACCGGGTCGCACAGAACCGGCTGATCGAGGCGAACCTGCGGGCCGAGCCGGTACCCGTGACCGACATCACCTCACCCGGCCATCGGGTCCCGCGTGCGGACTTCTGGCGGGCGGTCAGCGCGACCGGTACCTACGACACCGCGCACGAGGTCGTCGTACGGATGCGTACCTCGAACGACGACAAGGTCGGCTTCCACGTCGTGACCCCGCTCGTGCTCGGTGACGGCCGGGTCGTGCTCGTCAACCGCGGCTGGGTGCCGGGCGGAGGCGATCCCCGCGCCTACCCGGCGGTTCCGGCCGCGCCCGCCGGAGAGGTGACGGTCGCCGGGCGGCTGAAGGCCGACGAGACCAGCGGTGGCAGCGGGATCAAGGACCGCAAGGGTCTTCCGGACCGCCAGGTGATGCTGATCAACAGCACGCAGCAGGCGGCGGACCTGGGCCGGCCCGTCCTCGGCGGCTACATGGAACTCACCAGTCCGGTCCCGCCGGACGGCAGCCCCGAGCCGGTCGGCGAGCCCGACCACGACTCGATCGGCGCGCACATGGCGTACGCCGTCCAGTGGTGGCTGTTCGCGTCCGGAGTCCCCTTGGGCTGGGTGATCCTCGTCCGGCGGGAGAAGCGCGACCGCGAGGAGGAAGCGGCCCGATCCGTCCGGCGGGAGCCCGCGACGGCGTAGCGTGTCGGCATGGATCTTGGATTGAAGGACCGTGTCTATGTCGTCACCGGGGCCACGCGCGGCCTCGGCTTCGCCTCCGCCCGTGAACTGGCCGCCGAGGGCGCGAAGGTCGTCGTGACGGGCCGGGACGAGAAGCGCGCGGCCGACGCCGCCGCCTCACTCGGCCCGAACGCCATCGGTGTGGCGGCCGACAACTCCGGCCCGGAGACGGCCGGGCAGCTCATCGCCACCGCGCGTGAGCGCTTCGGCCGCTTCGACGGCATCCTCATCAGCGTCGGCGGCCCGCCCCCGGGCACGGCTGCGGACAACACCGACGCGCAGTGGACGGCTGCGTTCGAGTCCGTCTTCCTCGGCGCGGTCCGCCTGGCCCGCGCCGCGGCCGCCGAGCTGGGCGAGGGCGGGGTCATCGGCTTCGTCCTCTCGGGCTCGGTCCACGAGCCGATCCCCGGCCTGACCATCTCCAACGGGCTGCGCCCCGGTCTGGCCGGCTTCGCGAAGTCCCTCTCGGTGGATCTCGGACCGCGCGGCATCCGGGTCGTCGGCCTGCTCCCGGCCCGCATCGACACCGACCGCGTCCGGGAGCTCGACTCCCTGTCCGGCGATGCGCGGGCCGCGCGGGCCGGCCACGAGTCGCGCATTCCGCTGGGGCGCTACGGCACCCCGCAGGAGTTCGGCCGCACGGCGGCCTTCCTGCTCTCCCCGGCGGCCTCCTACCTGACGGGCGTCATGCTCCCGGTCGACGGCGGCTCACGGCACGGTTTCTGACCTGCCGTCCCGGGGGTGCGCCGGCCGGGCGGCGGCTACGTCACCCGCTGCGCGCGGTGGCCGGCGACCTGGAGGCGGGCCTCCGTGGGCAGCTGGGCCAGGCCCGCCGAGGTGCGGGCGCGGGTCAGGACCGGCCCCGCCAGGCCGGCCAGGGCATCGGCCGGGACGGCATGCGGCTCCAGCTCCAGCGCGACCCGCAGGGTGGGCGCTCCGCGTCGTCCGCGCAGCGCGACCCGGCAGCGGGCCACTCCGTCCAGGGCGCCGGCCTCCGCGGCCACCGCCTCCTCCAGCGCGCGCCCCCGCAGCAGGGCGAAGGCCCCGTCCCCGGTGTCCACGACCACCGCGGCCAGCCGCGACCGCTTCAGCTGGGACAGCAGCCACCACAGCGCCAGCAGCACGCACAGCCCGAGTCCGGCGAGCACCGCCCACCACCACCAGCCCTCGGCATGCAGGTACCGGCGCCGGGCCGCCGCGGTCAGCAGCGGCGCGTGCCGGCCGCCCAGCGGCCACGATGCCGTCAGCACCGAGGCACCCGCGGCCAGCAGCACGAGCCCGGTCACGGCCAGCAGGATCCGGTTCACGACCCCGAGCATTCCCGTCACCCCTTCACGCCGGCGGCCCGGCCGACCCGTACACGTGGCTGCGGAGGATGCGCGAGGCCCAGTTCCCGGATGCCGACGGCGAGCACCGCGTCCAGGTCGGCCCGTACGTCGTCCAGCTCGCGGAAGTGCGAGGTGGCCCGCGCGGTGATGCGGGCCCGGCCCACCTTGACCCGGACCGACCGCACCCCGGGCACCTCCATGGCCCGGTCCCGCAGCACCAGCGCGGCGGCCTTGCGCCCGAGCCCGGCCCGTACGTCGGCGCCCGCCGCCCCGTCCGCGCCGGGATCCGGCGGCCGCATCGGCAGGATCCCGCGCAGTCCGGGGGTCAAAGCCAGCACCAGGAGTACCGCGCCGATGACGGCGAGGACCCCGCCCGCCAGCAGTACCTCCAGGTCCGCCGGGGTGCGCCGCTCCAGCTGGTGGACGAGTTCCCGGCGCCAGCGCATGCCGGGCCGGTGGGCCCGTACGGCGGCCAGGTCGTACAGGAACAGGCCCGCGACCGCCAGCACCGCGAGGGCGGTGAGGGCGGCCGGGACCCTGCGGGCGGAGCGGAACCGGTGGACCGCGGGCCGCGCCGGGGCGGCCTCCGGCGCGGGGGCGGGGGCCGTCACCGCAGCCGCCGGTCGTGCCCGGCGGCGGGCCGGGCGTGCGCGGAGTGCAGGTGCTCGATGTCGATGTCCACCTCGGGTACGGCCATGGCGGCGCACTCCTCGATGCGGAGGGCGACCTGGCGCCGCACGGCCGCGCACTGGGCGGCGAGGTCGGAGGGGTAGTCGAGCTCCAGGCTCACCCGTACCCGAGCGATGTCATGGTGCACCGTGACCGTGGCATGGGGGGCCGCGTCCGGCTTGGCGTCGAGCGCCTCGCGGGCCGCCTGCGCCGCGATCTTGGCCACGACCCGGTCGGCGATACGAGTGGACCCCCGGTCGGCGGGAGCCACCCTGGACGGGGCGGGCCGGTCCGGGCCGGGCTGTGGCGTGCTGGGCCGCGGCGTATTCACCGGCGCCTCACCTGCGCCGCTCGTCGCGGCCCGGGGGGCGGAACAGGTCGCCCGGTTCCAGGTCCCCGTCGAGGAACCGGCCGACGACGAAGCCGATGGCTCCGAGCGCGGCCACCAGCAGGAAGGCCCCGAAGCCGCCGAAATACCCGGCGAACCCGAGTGCCATGCCGGCCAGCAGGCCGACGACCGCCATGCTCATGCGGACTCCTTTCGGCGCAATGGCACACGCTGCTACTGGAGCCGGGATTCCGGCTCCTCTTCCTCCTCGTCGGGCAGCTTGACGTCGCCGACCGCGATGTTGACCTCGACGACCTCCAGGCCGGTCATCCGCTCGACCGATGCGATGACGTTCTCACGGACGGCCCGGGCCACGTCACGGATCGACACGCCGTAGTCGACGACGATTTCCAGGTCGAGGGCGGTTTGGACCTCGCCGACCTCGGCCTTGACCCCGCGGCTGACGGCCGCCTTGGCCCCGCCGGGGACTCGTTCACGGACGGCGCCGAAGGTACGGGAGAGGCCGCTGCCGCTGCCCATGGCGTGCACGCCGACCACCTCACGGGCGGCCATCCCGGCGATCTTCTCGACCACCCCGTCGGCGATGGTCGTACGGCCTCGCTCGGCGGGCTCCCTGGCGGAGCCTGCCGGCTTTGCGGGGCCCCCTGATGCGGATTCGGTCATCGCTGGTCCTTAGGAATCGGAAGCTTGAATCGGAAGCGTCCTTCGCGCTGTGCGGACTCCTCACCACCGTAAGCGGACATGCCCTCCGGCGCGCCCGAGACTGGGCCGGTCGGGCGGACCGGGTTCGGATCCCGCCCGCGTCCGGACCTGCCCGCCTGTTTCTGCCCCGCATCGGCCCGGGCATGCCGCCGCCCCGCCTCAGAGCGAGACGGGGCGGGGAATCCGGGCCGGAAGGCCGGACGGTGTCAGTCGGAGAGGCCCGCCAGGTCGCGCAGCCGCCGGCCCTGGGCCGCGCGCTCGGCGGCGCGCTGGTCGTCGTACGGG
Source organism: Streptomyces sp. NPDC003038 (assembly GCF_040611115.1). Taxonomy (NCBI): domain Bacteria; kingdom Bacillati; phylum Actinomycetota; class Actinomycetes; order Kitasatosporales; family Streptomycetaceae; genus Streptomyces; species Streptomyces sp. NPDC003038. Next base: position 210,976 of record NZ_JBEXNN010000009.1, on the reverse strand, counting down.
CGGGACCGCGCGTCGCGCAGGAGCACCTTGGTCTCGATCACGGCGTCCCGCGGCGGGGCGAGCAGGGCGGTGGTGAGGTCCTGGACGGCGGCGTCGAGCTCGTCCACCGGGACCACCAGGTTGGCGAGGCCGACCCGCTCGGCCTCCTCGGCATGCACGAAACGGCCCGTCGCGCAGATCTCGAGCGCGCGGGCGTAGCCGACCAGGGAGGTCAGGGGCTGGGTGCCGGCCAGGTCGGGGACCAGACCGAGGCTGGTCTCGCGCATGGCGAACTGCACGTCGTTCGCGACCACGCGCAGGTCGCACGCGAGCGCGAGCTGGAAGCCTGCACCGATCGCGTGCCCCTGCACGGCGGCAATGGAGATGACGTCGTTACGCCGCCACCAGGTGAATGCCTCCTGGTATTCGGCGATGGTGGCGTCGAGCAGATCGTCCGCACCGCGCGCCAGATCGAGGAAGGACGGCTCGCCCTCGAAACCCTCGGGGGTGAACGCCTGCCGGTCGAGTCCGGCGGAGAAGGACTTGCCCTCACCGCGCAGCACGACGACCCGGACGGTGCCCGGCAACAACCTTCCGGCCTCCGCCAAAGCCCGCCAGAGCGCAGGGGATTGAGCGTTTCGCTTGGCCGGATTGGTCAGTGTCACCGTGGCGACCGTGTCGTCGACGGTGAGCCGTACGCCGTCCTTGTCGAGCAGAGCCATCTGTATGCCTCCGGTGTGCAGTCGGCCGCAAGCCCGGCCTAAGTGACTGCACAGTAACCACCCAGCCGACCGCTGAGCCGACCGGGGGTCACCGGAGGAACCGTTGGAACAGGTGAAGATGTGGATCCGTGGGACCAGGGTCAGGCCGTAGCCGCCTTCTTGCCGCGTGTCGCGCCACCGCGACCACGGAGCGAGACCCCGGACTCGCTGAGCATTCGGTGGACGAATCCATAGGACCGGCCGGTCTCCTCGGCCAGCGCCCGGATACTCGCACCGGAGTCGTACTTCTTCTTCAGGTCTGCCGCGAGCTTGTCGCGCGCGGCGCCGGTTACCCGGCTGCCCTTCTTCAGAGTCTCGGCCACCCGTGCCTCCTCATGGGAAGTGCGCTCTGGACTTCTCATGATCACCCCTCCCACGCTTCCTGGCCACCCATTCAGCAAGGTCGGTACGACGGCATTTCCCGGACAGTGGACACCGGAGCAGAACGGAATCTCCCCTTCCGGTGCATGATCTCCGTCACACTCCACCCTCCGTACCGGAAATCGCCAGGTCAGGGGCAGGGTGCGGGATGCGGAACGGCCCCGGTCACGCACCCTTGCGGGCGCGGCCGGGGACGTCATACGACGTGCAACGGTACGAGAGGTCCTCACTCAGATGATGGATCACCCGTGGGCCGAATGATCCATAAGGAACTGGATCACCGCTGCGGAAGGCTCAGGCGAGGGCCACCAGGTCCCGGTAGTCCGGGCCCCACAGGTCCTCGACGCCGTCCGGGAGCAGGATGATCCGCTCCGGCTCCAGCGCCTCAACCGCGCCCTCGTCGTGCGTGACGAGGATGACGGCGCCCTTGTAGGTGCGCAGCGCGCCGAGGATCTCCTCACGGCTGGCCGGGTCGAGGTTGTTCGTGGGCTCGTCGAGGAGCAGCACGTTCGCCGAGGAGACGACCAGCGTGGCCAGGGCCAGCCGGGTCTTCTCGCCACCCGACAGCACCCCCGCGGGCTTGTCCACGTCGTCCCCGGAGAACAGGAACGAGCCGAGGGTCTTGCGGACGGAGACCAGGTCCAGGTCCGGTGCGGAGGACCGCATGTTCTCCAGGACCGTGCGCTCCGGGTCCAGGGTCTCGTGCTCCTGGGCGTAGTAGCCGAGCTTGAGGCCGTGGCCGGGGGTGACCTGGCCGGTGTCGGGCTTCTCGGTGCCCGACAGCAGACGGAGCAGGGTGGTCTTGCCGGCGCCGTTGAGACCGAGGATCACGACGCGGGAGCCCTTGTCGATGGCCAGGTCGACGTCGGTGAAGATCTCCAGCGAGCCGTACGACTTCGACAGGCCCTCGGCCGTCAGCGGGGTCTTGCCGCAGGGCGCCGGGTCCGGGAAGCGGAGCTTGGCGACCTTGTCGGAGACGCGGACCGCGTCCAGGCCGGACAGCAGCCGCTCGGCGCGCTTGGCCATGTTCTGGGCGGCGACGGTCTTGGTCGCCTTGGCCCGCATCTTGTCGGCCTGCGAGTTCAGGGCCGCGGCCTTCTTCTCCGCGTTCTGGCGCTCGCGCTTGCGGCGCTTCTCGTCGGCCTCGCGCTGCTGCTGGTAGAGCTTCCAGCCCATGTTGTAGACGTCGATCTGGGCGCGGTTGGCATCCAGGTAGAAGACCTTGTTGACGACGGTCTCGACCAGGTCGACATCGTGGGAGATCACGATGAAGCCGCCGCGGTAGTTCTTCAGGTAGTCCCGCAGCCAGACGATCGAGTCGGCGTCCAGGTGGTTGGTGGGCTCGTCGAGGAGCAGGGTGTCGGCGTCCGAGAACAGGATCCGGGCGAGCTCGACACGGCGGCGCTGGCCGCCGGAGAGGGTGTGCAGCGGCTGGCCGAGCACCCGGTCGGGCAGGCCGAGGGCGGCCGAGATGGTCGCCGCCTCGGACTCGGCGGCGTACCCGCCCTTGGTCAGGAACTCGGTCTCCTGGCGCTCGTACTGGCGCAGCGCCTTCTCGCGGGTGGCGCCGGAGCCGGTGGAGATGCGCTCCTCGTTCATGCGCATCTTCTTCAGCAGGACGTCGAGGCCGCGGGCGGACAGGATCCGGTCGCTCGCCAGGACGTCGAGGTCGCCGGTGCGCGGGTCCTGCGGGAGGTAGCCGACCTCGCCCGAGCGCGCGATGGCGCCGGCGGCGGGCTGTCCCTCGCCCGCGAGGCACTTGGTGAGGGTCGTCTTGCCCGCTCCGTTGCGGCCGACCAGGCCGATGCGGTCGCCCTTGGCGACGCGGAAGGAGGCGGACTCGATGAGGATGCGGGCGCCGGCGCGCAGCTCGATGCCGGTGGCGGTGATCACGGAAATACTCCAGGGCGGTGGGGACGGCGGAAGGGGGGCAGGACGCGAAGCTTCGACGCCGCTAATCCGCGAGGAGATTTGCCATGAGAGACATTCTACCGGGGGTGCGCAACTACTTATGGGGCGGTCGGGTGGCCCGGGCCCCCTCCCAGGCGTCGCTCGTTCGGGTCAACGATCACGCCGGTGGCCGAGAGCGCGTATCAGGATGAAGAGGTTGATACCCGCCCCAGGGGCGGCCACGTGGAACCGAGGGCGGTGCGGGATGCAGTTCGACGACAACGCCGATCTGGACACTTCCGAGGTCAAGGACGTGCGCGGCAGCCGCGTCCCGGGCGGGAAGGCCACGATCGGCGGCGGTATCGCCGGTCTCATCGCACTGGTCCTCGGGCTGCTGCTCGGCGTGGGCCCGGAGCAGCTGGGGCTGTCCTCCGGGGACCAGGAGCCGGAGCCTGCCGCGTCCTCCGTCAACCAGGTCGAGGAGTCCTGCCGAAAGGGCCGGGACGCGAACGCGCGGGAGGACTGCCGACTGGTCGCGGTGGTCAACAGCACGCAGGACTTCTGGAGGCAGGAATTCACCAGGCGCCAGGGCCGGTACGGCCCGGCGCGGACGGTGTTCTTCACCGCGCGGGTGGGCACCGCCTGCGGGGCGGCCACCTCGGCGGTCGGCCCCTTCTACTGCCCCGGCGACCGGCAGGTCTACCTGGACCTCGACTTCTTCGAGGAGCTGCGGACGAGGTTCGGGGCGAGCGGCGGCCCCTTCGCCCAGGCCTACGTCGTCGCCCACGAGTACGGGCACCACGTCCAGAACCTGATCGGAACGCTCCAGCGGGCCCAGGACGGACGGCAGGGCGCGAACAGCAACGGGGTCAAGGTCGAGCTCCAGGCCGACTGCTACGCCGGGGTGTGGGCGCACCACGCCACGACGACCCCGGACGAGTCCACGGGCCGGCCGCTGATCACCAGCCTGACCGACCAGGACATCCAGGACGGGCTGGACGCGGCGGCCGCGGTCGGCGACGACCGGATCCAGGAGAAGCTCCAGGGCCGGGTGACCCCGGAGTCCTGGACGCACGGGTCGGCGGAGCAGCGCCGGCAGTGGTTCCACCAGGGCTACCGCACCGGCGACATGGCCCGGTGCGACACCTTCCGCTGACTGTCGGTGGCGCCTGCCATGCTGTGCCGTGGGTCACACACACGAGAGGGAGTGATCGTCATGGCAGGCGTTCCGTCCATCTGTCCCACCCTGGTCTACCGCGATGCGAAGGCGGCCATCAAGCTGCTGACCGAGGCGTTCGGCTTCAGCCAGGTCGCGGTGTACGAAGGCGAGGACGGCGCGGTGGTGCACGCCGAGCTGGCGTACGGCAACGGCGTCGTGATGCTGGGCAGCAAGGGCACCGGCGGGGTCTTCGCCAAGGCCATGAAGGACGCCGGGCCGTCGGGCGCGTATGTCGTCGTGGAGGATGTCGACGCGCATCACCGGCGGGCCGTCGAGCACGGCGCGGACATCTTGATGGAGCCCACCGACCAGGACTACGGCTCGCGGGACTACATGGCCCGGGACGGCGAGGGCAACATCTGGAGCTTCGGGACGTACGCGCCGCAGGTCTGACCGCGCGGCGCGTCCGCACCCGCCCCGTACGCACATGCCGTGCCATACGCACATGCCGTACGGGGCGCTACGCGCCGCCGGTGTGGACCTGGAAGGCGGCCCGGCGGACCGCCTTGGCCAGGGCGGGGTCGGGATGGGCGGCGGCCAGGGCGACCAGGACCTGCACGGTGCGCGGATGGCCGACGGCGCGGACCTCGTCCAGGAGCCGGGGGACGGTGGTCCGGACGGCCGAGTCCAAGTGGCGGGCCAGCAGGTCGGCTTCGCCGTGGTCGGCGATGGCGGCCGCGGTGTCCACCCAGAGCCAGGTCGACTCCTCGGCCGTGAGGACGTCCTGGGCCTCGTCGGGGTCGACTCCGTCGTGCTCGGCCAGCCAGAGCAGGGCGTAGGGGCGCAGGGCGGGGTCCCGTACGGCGGCGCGCACATCGGGCTCGGCGGGGGCGCCGACCACGCGCAGTGCCTCGAAGGCCAGGCCGCGCAGCAGGGCGTCCTCGCCCCGGGCGGCGTGCAGCAGCTCGCTGACGGCGTGGCCGACGGGCCGGGCGGCGAGCCAGGCCTGGTATTCGGCGCGGGCCGGGCCGGGGGTGAGCCGGGCGCAGCCGTGCAGCATGGCGGCGGCCGACTGCTCGATGTTCCCGGCGGGGCTCTGGGCCGCGACGCAGATCTGCTCCAGCTTGACCCAGACGGCCCAGCTGCCGAGCGGGGTGAGGGTGGCCTGCGCGGGGCCGAGGGTGACGGCGTCCACGGCGGCGAGCCCGCCGAGCGCCCAGCGCAGCAGCCGGGCGAGCGGGACGGGGGGCGCGGGGAGGGTCGCCGGCGCGGTGACGGCCGCGAGCCGGTCGCCCCGGGCGTCGGGCGTGCCCTGGGCGTCCGGCGCATCCTGGCCGCACCGGCCTTGCTGCCCGCCCTGGACGTCTGCGGCTTCCCGGGCCTCCGCGGCTTCCTGCGGCGAGGCGGCGTAGGGGATCTCGCACCGCTCGTCGCGCAGTTCGGTGACGCGCTGTCCGAGCAGGTCGAGCAGGTCGGGGACGGTCACGGGGCCGGCCGACAGCTGGAGCAGCGAGAGGAGTTGGGGCATCGCCTCGACGACCTCCGCTACGACCGCGGGGGCGATGTCCGCCGGGGCGGGGTGGACCAGCGACCAGGCGTCGAAGAGGGCGACCCAGCCGCGCAGGACGGCGGTGTCGTCACGGTCCCAGGCGCGCAGTCGCCAGCCGGGCCGGGCGTGGCCGCCGTGCACCTCGACGAGGCCGGCGAGCCGGGCACGGTCCCAGCCGACCCGGATCTGGCCGTGTGTCAGGTTCAGGTCCGCGGCGGCGCGTTCGACGTCGGAGGCAGGCAGGGCGCCCGCGGGGGCGGGGCGGCCCCCGTCTCCGGCGCCGAGGTTGCGCTCGGCCCAGCGGGTCAGGCGTACGGCGTCGGCGAGCGAGGCCCGGGCCCGGTTCGCGAGGTCGGCCGTGGCGGGCGTGCCCGCCGGGGGCCGCGGGGCCGTCCGGGTGCGCCGGTCGGTCACCGCCTTGCGGGCCGTGGCGACGGAACGCGGGGAGACGAGTCGGAGTCTGGAGTCGCGAGCCAACTGCTCATCAGGCTTTCGGGACGTCACGGAAGCAGTCTCGCCCGTCACTGGCCGAAAGCCCAAACGGAACCGACCGTTACCACTGCCGCCCCTGGTGCAGACCAGGACAAGCCGCCCTCCCCGGCCCGCCCGGCACATTGCCTTCACATATGACAGGCCCTCACATGAGGGGAACGAGGAAGCGGCGCAGGGTTTCCTCGTACGCGTCCGGGTCCGCGTTCCACATCGCCCCGTGCCCCGCCTCGCGCACGGTGTGCAGGGTGACGAGGTCGGGGCGGGCGGCGGCGAGGCGGCGGGACGGCTCCCAGGGGGCGAGCGTGTCGTCCGGGCCGTGGAAGATCAGGACGGGGACGCGCAGCGCGGCGGGGTCCGCGCCCGGCGACCGGCGGTCGGCGCGCAGGCCGGCGCGGCCCTCGGCGGCGCGTACCGCGAGCGGCAGCACGGCGGCCGGGGTGCGGCGGGCCGCGGCGAGCCCGCGCAGGGTGGCGTGCCAGTCGAGCACGGGCGAGTCCAGCACCAGCCCGGCGATGCGGCCGGCGAGGGCCGAGCGCTCGGCGGCGTGCAGGGCCATGGTGGCGCCGGTGGACCAGCCGTGGAGGATCACGCGCCGGGCGCCGTAGCGCAGGGCGTAGCGGATGGCGGCGTCCAGGTCCCGCCACTCGGATTCGCCGAGGTGGCCGAGGCCGTCCGGCGGGGCGGGGGCGCCGAGGTCGCCGCGGTAGGCCAGGTCGAGGACGGGCAGCCGGTGGCGGTGCAGGAAGGGCATGACCACCATCGGGTGCTCGCGGCTGGCGCCGAGCCCGTGCACGGTGATGACCCAGGTGTCCCGGGCCGCGGGCACGAACCAGGCCGGCAGCGGGCCGAGCTCGGCGGGGATGTCCACGTCGGCGTGGTCGAGCCCGAGGGCGGTGCGCGGGTTGCCGAGGTGGACCTGCGGGGTGAGACGGACCCGGGTGCCGGGGCCGAGGCTGCCGTGGGTGACGGCGAGGAGCCGCCGTACGACGGTGTCCGCGTCGTGCGGGGCGTCGGGGAGTACGGGCCCGACGACGGCGTGCACTCCCGGCGCGTCCAGGCCGTACGTACCGGGGCGCAGGGAGCCCAGCGAGCGGGTCAGCGCGACCCGGCCGGCGGCGGTGGAGTGCACGGTGAGCCGTGGTCCGCCGGGCAGGGGGCGGCCGGGCCGGGGCCGCAGGGCGGCGTCGGCGGCGTACCGGCCGACCGCGACGGCGGCCGCGCCGGCGCCCAGGAGGGTCGTGGTGACGGCCGCTGCCGTCGCTGTGGCGGTACGCACCGCTCCAGTGTCGAGGCGCGGGCTCGGGCGGGCCACCGGAGGAAACCATTCCGCAAGCTGCCGAGCGCAGGGCCCGCCGACCGGCCGCCGTGGGGTGACGCGTGGTCCCGGCGGGGTGATCTGGGTCTCTTCCGGAGCGCCGGGCGGACGGGCCGGCGTACGGGAAGTCCCGGGCGGAGGCGTTCATTCACCCGGCTTTGACGTGCATTAATCGAGATATCTACGGCAGAATCGGGACGAAGGTCCCGATCCTGCGCCGCACCAGTACACCACTCCGACCGTGTCAGTTCATCTTCCGTTCATCCAGGTTGCTTACGGTCGCCGAGCCACTGACGTCAAACAGAAGCCTGGGTAAATGGAGCACGTAACGCTTCTCCTCGGGATCGTGATCATCACCGCTCTCGTGTTCGACTTCACGAACGGTTTCCACGACACGGCCAACGCGATGGCCACCACCATCTCGACCGGCGCCCTCAAGCCCAAGACGGCGGTGGCCATGTCCGCCGTGCTCAACCTCGTCGGCGCGTTCATGTCCGTGGAGGTCGCCAAGACGATCTCCAAGGGCCTGGTCAACGAGGAAGGCATCCAGCCAGAGGTGATCTTCGCCGCCCTGGTCGGCGCGATCCTCTGGAATCTCGTCACCTGGCTGGTCGGACTGCCCTCCAGCTCCTCCCACGCCCTGATGGGCGGCTTGATCGGTGCCGCGGTCGCCTCCGCCGGTATCGGCGCGGTCAACGGCGACACGCTCGTCACCAAGGTGCTGATCCCGGCGATCGCCGCCCCGCTGGTGGCCGGCATCGCCGCGTACCTGGCCGCCAAGGTCACCTACAAGATGGGTGACAGGGTCGGCGAGAAGACCTCCGCCAAGGGCTACCGCGCCGGTCAGATCGCCTCGGCCGGTCTCGTCTCCCTCGCGCACGGCACCAACGACGCGCAGAAGACGATGGGCATCATCACCCTGGCCCTCATCGCCGGCGGTGCGATCGCGCCCGACTCGAACCCGCCGGTCTGGGTCATCGTCTCGGCCGGTGTGGCCATCGCGATGGGCACCTACCTGGGCGGCTGGCGCATCATCCGCACCATGGGCAAGGGCCTGACCGACCTGCAGCCGCAGCAGGGCTTCGCCGCCCAGACCTCGGCCGCGTCCGTCATCCTCGCCTCCTCCAACCTGGGCTTCTCACTCTCCACCACCCACTCGTGCTCCGGTGCGGTCATGGGTGCGGGCCTGGGCCGCAAGGGCGGTGTGGTCCGCTGGTCCACCGCGACCCGCATGTTCGTGGCCTGGGGTCTGACCCTGCCGGCCGCCGCGCTGGTCTCCGCCGGTGCCGAGCTGGTCATGCGCACGGGTGACATCGGCATCGCCGCCGTCACCGTCTTCCTGGTCGCCTCCTGCCTCGCCATCTGGCTCATCTCGCGCCGCCAGGTCGTCGATCACCACAACGTCAACGACGTGGGGCCGGTCGACGCCCACGAGCCGGGTGTCGTCACCACGGCGATCGCGGCCGTCACCGTCCCGCCGACCGTCGCCGCGGCCGGTACGACCGCCGCCGTGACGGATGAGGACCTCAAGGCCACCATCCCGGCCGCGACGACGACCCCGGCGGCTCCGGCCGCCGCGGTCTGACCGAGACACACAGAGGAAACGGCAGTATGAAGATCGACTGGGAAGCCCTCGGCTCCGTCTTCGGGGTCAGCCTCTCCGCCACCGTCGCCCTCGTGGCCCTTTTCACCCTGGGCCTGGTGGGCCTGTCCAAGCACGAGGCCGCCACCGAGCGGGGCGGCACCGCCACCCTGGCCCGCAGCGGCGCGTACGTCTGCTTCGCGCTCGTCGCGGCGGCCGTGACGTACGGGATCTACCTGATCGTCGCCTGAGGCACCGCGTGGTGAAGGCTCCCTCCGGGTTTGTCCCGGGGGGAGCTTTCGCATCCCCCGCCCCTCACCTCCCTCTGCCGCACCGCAGGTCAACGGCGAGTTGACGGGCGTTCGCGGTGCGTGGTGGACTGCCCGAGCCAATACGGCGGCATGGAGAGGAAGTCCGGTGCGAATCCGGCGCGGTCCCGCCACTGTCACCGGGGAGCAGCCCACGCAGCGCGTGCGCCCCGGGAGCCAGGAACTCTCGCCGCCGGACACGTCGAACCGGGGCGCGGACCCTGAGTGAGGACATACCTGCCACCATGCGTGCCGATCGCGTTTTCGCGTACGGCGCCACGGCGGGCCTGATCGGCGACCGGATCCTCGGGGATCCGCGCCGAGGGCACCCCGGGGCCGCCTTCGGACGCGCCGCCGCCGCCGTCCACCGCGCCCTGTGGCGCGACGACCGCGCCCGGGGCCTCCTGCACACCCTGATCTGCGCCGGGGGCGCGGCCACCGTCGGCGCGCTCGGCGCCCGCGCCGTGCGCTCCCGGCCCGCGGCCGCCCGTATCGCCCTCACCGCGGCCGCCACCTGGGCCGTCGTCGGCGGTACCTCGCTGGGCCGCGAGGCCCGCGCCATCGGCGGGGCACTCGCCGCCGGAGACGCCGAGGTCGCCCGGGAGCGGCTGCCCCACCTGTGCGGGCGCGACCCGCAGGCCCTCGACGAGCAGCAGATGGCCCGCGCCGTCGTCGAGTCGGTCGCCGAGAACACCTCCGACGCGGTGGTGGGGGCCCTGGTGTGGGGAGCCGTCGCCGGCGTCCCCGGCCTGCTCGCCTTCCGTGCCGTGAACACCCTGGACGCGATGGTCGGCCACAAGTCCCCGCGCTACCTGCGCTACGGCTGGGCCTCCGCCCGGCTCGACGATCTGGCGGGCTGGCCGGGCGCCCGGCTGACGGCGTTCGCGGCCGTACTGGCCGGCCCCGACCGGAGGGGAGCCGTACGGGCCTGGCGCGCGGACGCCGCCGGACACCCGAGCCCGAACGCCGGGCCGGTGGAAGCCTCCTTCGCCGGGGCGCTCGGCGTACGGCTCGGCGGGACGCTGGCCTACGGCGGGCGGGTGGAGCACCGGGCCGTGCTGAACGGCGAGTCGGGGCGGCCGGTGGAGGTCGCGGACATCGAGCGGGCGGTACGGCTGTCGCGGCAGGTGACCTGGCTGGCGCTGGGGGCCTGTGTGGCGGCCCGGCTGCTGGTTTCCGGTACGAGGAAGGGGCGGCGCGCATGAGCGGCGCGAAGCGGGGCGGCGGACTGCTCGTCGCGGGAACGACGTCGGACGCGGGCAAGAGCGTGGTCACGGCGGGCATCTGCCGCTGGCTGGCCCGGCAGGGCGTGAAGGTGGCGCCCTTCAAGGCGCAGAACATGTCGCTGAACTCGTTCGTGACGCGGGAGGGCGCCGAGATCGGGCGCGCCCAGGCGATGCAGGCGCAGGCGGCCCGGGTGGAGCCGACCGCGCTGATGAACCCGGTGCTGCTCAAGCCCGGCAGCGACCGCAGCAGTCAGGTGGTGCTGCTGGGCAAGCCGGTGGGCGAGATGACGGCGCGCGGCTACCACGGGGGCAGGCAGGAGCAGTTGCTCGGCATCGTCACGGACTGCCTGGAGCAGCTGCGGGGCACGTATGACGCCGTGATCTGCGAGGGGGCGGGGAGTCCGGCCGAGATCAACCTGCGCCGGACCGACATCGTGAACATGGGGATCGCGCGGGCCGCGCGGTTCCCGGTGGTCGTGGTCGGGGACATCGACCGGGGCGGGGTCTTCGCGTCCTTCTTCGGGACGACGGCGCTGCTGTCCCCGCAGGACCAGTCGCTGATCGCGGGGTACCTGGTCAACAAGTTCCGGGGCGATGTGTCGCTGCTGGAGCCGGGCATGGAGATGCTGCGCGGCCTGACCGGCCGGGCGACGTACGGAGTGCTGCCCTTCCAGCACGGGCTCGGCATCGACGAGGAGGACGGGCTCCGCGTCTCCTTGCGGGGCGCGGTGCGGGAGTCCGTGGTCACCCCGCCCATCGGCGCGGACGTGCTGCGCGTGGCGGTCTGCGCGGTGCCGCTGATGTCGAACTTCACGGACGTCGACGCGCTCGCGGCGGAGCCCGGGGTCGTGGTGCGGTTCGTGGACCGGGCCGAGGAACTGGCCGACGCAGACCTGGTCGTCGTACCCGGTACGCGGGGGACGGTGAAGGCCCTGGAGTGGCTGCGGGAGCGGGGGCTCGCGGACGCGCTGACGCGGCGGGCCGCCGAGGGGCGGCCCGTGCTGGGCATCTGCGGCGGGTTCCAGGTGCTGGGCGAGCACATCGAGGACGAGGTCGAGTCGCGGGCGGGATCGGTGGCCGGCCTCGGCCTGCTGCCCGTGCGCGTCCGTTTCGCGCCGGAGAAGACCCTGGCCCGGCCGGTGGGTTCGGCGCTGGGCGAGCCGGTCGAGGGGTACGAGATCCACCACGGGGTGGCCGAAGTGCTGGGCGGAGACCCCTTCCTGGACGGCTGCCGGGTCGGCGAGGTGTGGGGCACCCACTGGCACGGCTCGCTGGAGTCCGACGGCTTTCGCCGGGCGTTCCTGCGCGAGGTCGCGGCGGCGGCCGGGCGGCGCTTCGTACCGGCGCCGGACACGTCCTTCGGGGCGCTGCGGGAGGAGCAGCTGGACCTGCTCGGCGATCTGATCGAGGAGCACGCCGATACCGGCGGGCTGCTGCGGCTCATCGAGAAGGGCGCCCCTACGGGGCTGCCGTTCCTTCCGCCGGGTGCGCCGTGACCACCCCTGTCTCCGCGCGGACCACCCCTGTCTCCGCGCGGGCGGGGAGACAGGCAGCAGCCCCATCAAACGGTCGGGCAGGAAAACATCATCCCCGCGTGGGCGAGGAGCACAGGAGTGAGCAACACATGAACACGCCCTACCCGGGACCACCCCCGCGTCAGCGGGGAGCACAGGGCGACCCTTGCACGGCAGGAGCCCGTCGGCGGGTGCGTCGGCACAAACCACTCGAAGGAGTGATCGGTTCATGAACGGCGCACTCTTCCCCTTCTCGGCCGTGGTCGGTCAGGACGACCTGCGGCTGGCTCTGCTTCTCAACGCCGTGAGCCCGGCGGTCGGCGGTGTGCTCGTGCGCGGCGAGAAGGGCACCGCCAAGTCCACCGCCGTGCGGGCGCTGACCGCGCTGCTGCCGCAGGTGGACGTCGTGCCCGGCTGCCGGTTCTCGTGCGCGCCCGGTGCACCGGACCCGGCCTGCCCCGACGGGCCGCACGAGCCCGGCCCCGGCGGCTCTCGGCCCGCCCGCATGGTGGAGCTGCCCGTCGGAGCCTCCGAGGACCGCCTCGTCGGCGCCCTCGACATCGAACGGGCCCTCGCCGAGGGCGTGAAGGCCTTCGAGCCGGGCCTGCTGGCCGACGCGCACCGCGGCATCCTGTACGTCGACGAGGTCAACCTGCTGCACGACCACCTGATCGACGTCCTGCTGGACGCCGCCGCCATGGGCGCCTCGTACGTGGAGCGCGAGGGCGTCTCCGTACGCCACGCCGCCCGCTTCTTGCTCGTCGGCACGATGAACCCGGAGGAGGGCGAGCTGCGTCCGCAGCTGCTCGACCGGTTCGGACTGACCGTCGAGGTCGCGGCCTCCCGTGAGCCCGCCCAGCGCGTCGAGGTGGTGCGGCGCCGGCTCGCGTACGAGGACGACCCCGCGGGCTTCGCGGCCCGCTGGGCCGGGGACGAACAGGACGTACGCGCCCGGGTGGTGGCGGCGCGGGCGCTGCTGCCGCAGGTCGCGCTCGGCGACACCGCGCTGCTCCGGATCGCCGCGACCTGCGCCGGCTTCGAGGTCGACGGCATGCGGGCCGACATCGTGATGGCGCGGACGGCGACCGCGCTGGCGGCCTGGGCCGGGCGGACGCGGGTGCTGAAGGAGGACGTACGGCAGGCCGCGCTGCTGGCGCTCCCCCACCGGCGGCGGCGCAATCCGTTCGACGCGCCCGGGCTCGACGAGGACAAGCTCGACGAGATCCTGGACCGGTTCCCCGACGAGGAGCCGGACGGCGGGCCGGAGAACGAGCCCCGTCCGGAGCCCGGGAACGAGCCCGGGAACGAACCTGGTCCGGAGCCGGACGGTCCGGACGACGGCGGGCCCGAGGGCGGCCCGGACGGCGGCGGGGGCGGCGGTGTCCCGCCGCAGGGTGGCGGGCCCGAGGCGCCGCAGGCACCGTCCGAGACTACCGAGGCCGGCGAGAACCCGGATGCGCCGGAGGCCCCCGACGCTCCTGCGCCGCAGCCCGCCCAGGGCGACGGCGGATCCGGCGCGCCCGAGCAGGCCGCCGTACGGGCCGCCGAGCCGTTCCGGACCAAGATGCTGAGCGTGCCGGGGCTCGGCGAGGGCGCGGCGGGGCGGCGTTCGCGGGCCCGCACCGCACACGGCCGCACCACCGGCGCCCAGCGCCCCCGCGGCCACCTGACCAAGCTGCACCTCGCCGCGACCATCCAGGCCGCCGCCCCACACCAGAACGTCCGCGGGCGCACCGGCCGGGGACTCATCGTGCGCAAGGACGATCTGCGGCAGGCGACGCGGGAGGGGCGCGAGGGCAACCTCGTCCTCTTCCTCGTCGACGCCTCCGGCTCCATGGCCGCCCGGCAGCGCATGAGCGCGGTCAAGGGCGCCGTGATGTCGCTGCTGCTGGACGCCTACCAGCGCCGCGACAAGGTCGGACTGATCACCTTCCGGGGGTCCTCGGCCGAACTGGCGCTGCCCCCCACCTCCTCGGTGGACGCGGCCGCGGCCCGGCTGGAGCGGCTTCCGACCGGCGGCCGCACCCCGCTGGCCGCCGGGCTGCTGAAGGCCCGCGAGGTGCTGCGGATCGAGCGGTTGCGGGACCCCTCGCGGCGCCCGCTGCTCGTGGTGGTCACCGACGGGCGGGCCACCTCGGCCGGGGGCCTCGGCGGCCGGACGCAGAGCACGCCGCGCGAGCTCGCGGGCCGTGGGGCCCGGCTGTTGCAGGCCGAGGGTGTCGCGTCCGTGGTCGTGGACTGTGAATCCGGGCCGGTCCGGCTGGGGCTGGCCGGGGTGCTGGCCACGGACCTGGGCGGGCCCGCCGTCACGCTGGACGGGCTGCGGGCCGACTCGCTGGCCGGGCTCGTGAAGAACGTACGGACACCGGTGACGGCTTCCGCAGCTCCCTCTTCTCCCGCCTCTTCCGCCTCTTCCGCCTCTTCCCCGTCTCGTGCGTCACACAGCAATGTCAGCAGCAACAGGAAGGCCGCGTAATGCCGCAGGGACAGCCGTCCGTCGTTCCGGACGACGGACTCACGACGCGCCAGCGCCGCAACCGCCCGCTCGTCTTCGTCCACACCGGCCCCGGCAAGGGCAAGTCGACGGCCGCCTTCGGGCTGGCGCTGCGTGCCTGGAACCAGGGCTGGCCGATCGGGGTGTTCCAGTTCGTCAAGTCGGCGAAGTGGAAGGTCGGCGAGGAGAACGCGCTCAAGGTGCTCGGCGCCTCCGGTGAGGGCGGCTCGGTCGTCTGGCACAAGATGGGCGAGGGCTGGTCCTGGGTCCAGCGCGACGCCCAGCTCGACAACGAGCAGGCGGCCAAGGAGGGCTGGGAGCAGGTCAAGCGCGACCTGGCCGCCGAGACGCACAAGCTGTACGTGCTCGACGAGTTCGCGTACCCGATGCACTGGGGCTGGATCGACGTCGACGAGGTCATCGAGGTGCTGCGGAACCGTCCCGGCACGCAGCACGTGGTGATCACGGGGCGCAACGCGCCGGAGAAGCTGGTGGAGTTCGCGGACCTGGTCACCGAGATGACCAAGGTCAAGCACCCGATGGACGCCGGCCAGAAGGGCCAGAAGGGCATCGAGTGGTGACCTCGCTCCACGTTCCGCGACTGGTCATCGCCGCGCCGTCCTCCGGCAGCGGCAAGACCACCGTCGCGACGGGCCTGATGGCGGCCTTCTCGGAGCGCGGCCTCGCCGTGTCCCCGCACAAGGCCGGGCCCGACTACATCGACCCCGGCTACCACGCGCTGGCCACCGGCCGGCCGGGACGCAACCTCGACGCCTTCATGTGCGGGCCGGATCTGGTCGCCCCGCTGTTCGCGCACGGGGCGGCCGGGTGCGACCTGGCCTTGGTCGAGGGCGTGATGGGGCTGTACGACGGGGCCGCGGGCCGGGGCGAACTCGCGTCGACCGCGCATGTCGCGAAGCTGCTGCGGGCGCCGGTGGTGCTGGTCGTCGACGCCTCCTCGCAGTCCCGGTCGGTGGCGGCGCTGGTGCACGGCTTCGCGTCGTTCGACCCGCACGTGCGGCTGGGCGGCGTGATCCTCAACAAGGTCGGCTCCGACCGGCACGAGGTGATGCTGCGGGAGGCGCTGGAGGAGGCGGGCATGCCGGTGCTCGGCGTCCTGCGGCGGGCTCCGCAGGTGGCGGCGCCGTCACGGCACCTGGGACTGGTCCCGGTCGCCGAGCGGCGGGCGGATGCGGTGTCCTCGGTGGCCGCCCTGGCCGACCAGGTCCGCCAGGGCTGCGACCTGGACGCGCTGCTCGCTCTGGCGCGCACCGCACCGCCGCTGGCCTGCGAGGCCTGGTCGGCGCAGGCTGCTCTGGCGGGAAGTCCGGGCTCCGCTCCCAACCCCCGACTCGAAGCCCCGGACGGGCTTGGAGTGGGGCGGAGCGCAGTTCCGGCGCCGGCGGCGGGGGAGGCACCGGGCCGGGGGCAGAGCGCCGGCCGGCGGCCGGTGGTCGCCGTCGCGGGCGGGCCGGCGTTCACGTTCTCGTACGCCGAGCACGCGGAGCTGCTCACCGCCGCCGGCGCGGACGTCGTCACCTTCGACCCGCTCCGGGACGAGGGCCTGCCCGCCGGCGCCGCCGGTCTGGTCATCGGCGGCGGCTTCCCCGAGGTGTACGCGCCCGAGCTGTCCGCCAACGAGCCGCTCCGCGCGGCCGTCGCCGCCTTCGCCGCGTCCGGCGGCCCGGTGGCCGCCGAGTGCGCCGGGCTGCTGTACCTCGCGCGGTCGCTGGACGGGAAGCCCATGTGCGGGGTGCTCGACGCCGACGCCCGTATGACGGAGCGGCTGACGCTGGGCTACCGCGAGGCGGTGGCCGTGTCCGACAGCCCGCTCGCGCAGGCCGGAACCCGGCTGCGGGGGCACGAGTTCCACCGGACGGCGATCGAGCCGGGCGCCGGGGCCGCGGCCGCGTGGGGGTTCACGCATCCGGAGCGCCGCGTCGAGGGCTTCGTACAGCGGGGTGTGCACGCCAGTTACCTGCACACGCACTGGGCGGCGCAGCCCTCCGTCGCCCGTCGCTTCGTGGAAGCCGCGGCGGGGGCCCGGTGAGCCCCGTCACCAGCCCTGTCGCCCGCCGTGTCGCCCGCCCTGTCACCGGCTGTGTCGCCCGCCCCTTCACCGGATCCGGCGCCGGACCTGGCGCCGGACCTGGCGCCGACGCCGTCACCCCGGTGCCCTCACTCCGCGAGGCCCACCACCAGCCAGATCCCGGCCACCCCGCCCACCGTGCACATCAGCGTGGAGAGGGCGGGGTGCTTGTGGTGCGCCTCGGGGAGGATCTCCGCGGCGGCCAGGTACAGCAGGACTCCGCCGAAGAAGCCGAGGTAGGCACCGAGCGGTTCCTCCGGAAGGGTGAACAGCAGAGTGGACGCCGCTCCGACCACCGGGGCGACGGCGTCCGCGAACAGCATCATCAGGGCCTTGCGGCGGGCGTTTCCGTACAGGCTGGTGAGCGTGTACGTGTTGAACCCGTCCGCGAAGTCGTGGGTGATGACGGCCAGCGCCACGGCGACGCCCATCCCCCCGCCCACCTGGAAGGCCGCGCCCAGGGCCACTCCGTCGGCGAGGCTGTGGCCGACCATCGCGGAGGCCGCCGTGAGCCCGACCTGGGGGACGCGGGCGCCGTCCTCGGCGCCGTGCGCGGCCTGACGTACGGCCAGCAGGCGTTCCGCGACGTGCGCGACGAGGAATCCGGCCACGAAGAGCAGCAGGGCGAGCGGGACGCCGAAGATCTCGTCGCCCGCCGCGTGCATCGCCTCCGGCAGCAGGTCGAGCCCGACGACGCCGAGCATCAGGCCGCCCGCCAGCCCCAGCACGAGGTGGCGGCGGTCGGTGACGCGTTGCGCCGTCCATCCGCCCGCCAGGGTCATCAGGAAGGCGCCCAACGCCACGATCACGGCCATGTGCCCCTGAATACCGACTCCTCGCCCCGCGCGCACGTCCGTGCGCAGGTGGCGGGCGGCGGACTGTTGACGACTGACCGGTGATGGTGACTACGGAGGGAGGACCCCCGGTGGGCGAGTACGCGACGCAGCTGGTGGTCGGGGTCGGCGGACGCGCGGGGGTTTCCGTGGCGGAGGTCTGCGCCCTGGTCGAGGAGACACTGCGCGGGGCCGGGCTGGCCTCGGGAGCGGTGACGGCGCTGGCCACGGTGAGGACGAAGGCGGGCGAGGCGGGGATCACGGGTGCGGCGAAACGTTTCGGCGTGCCCCTGCTCAGCTACTCCGCCGAGGAGCTGGCCGCGATCACGGTGCCCCATCCCTCCGACGCCGCACGCGAGGCCACCGGGACCGCCTCGGTGGCGGAGGCCGCGGCGCTCGCGGGAGGCGGGGAACTCCTCGTACCCAAGCGGCGGTCGGTGGCGGCGACCTGCGCGGTCGCGACGACGCAGGCCCACGACCTACGGCATCACGGGGACGCGGAGGTGATGGACGCGGGCGCCGCGCTGGTGGACCTCGCGGTCAACGTACGGGCGCAGACACCCCCCGACTGGCTCAAGCGGCGGATCGCCGCCTCCCTCGGCGATCTCGCCGCGTACCCCGACGGCCGGAGCGCCCGCGCGGCGGTGGCGGATCGGCACGGGCTGCCGGTCGAGCGGGTGCTTTTGACGGCCGGGGCGGCGGAGGCCTTCGTGCTGATCGCGCGGGCCCTGGACGCCGTACGGCCCGTCGTGGTGCACCCGCAGTTCACCGAGCCGGAGGCGGCCCTGCGGGACGCCGGCCACCGGGTGGAGCGCGTGGTGCTGCGGGCCGCGGACGGCTTCCGCCTGGACCCGGCGGCGATACCCGAGGACGCGGACCTGGTCGTGATCGGCAACCCGACCAACCCGACGTCCGTCCTGCACCCGGCGGCCACGCTGGCCTCGCTGGCCCGGCCGGGCCGGATCCTGGTCGTGGACGAGGCGTTCATGGACGCCGTCCCGGGCGAGCGGGAGGCGCTGTCCGGCCGGACGGACCTGCCGGGGCTGGTGGTCCTGCGGAGCCTGACGAAGACGTGGGGGCTGGCCGGGCTGCGGATCGGCTACGTACTGGCCGAGCCGGAGGTGATCGCGAAGCTCGCGGCCGCGCAGCCCCTGTGGCCGGTGTCGACCCCGGCCCTGGTGGCCGCCGAGGCCTGCGTGGCTCCGGCGGCGCTGGCCGAGGCGGAGGAGGCCGCGCGGCGGATCGCGGTGGACCGGGCGCATCTGCTGGCGGGGCTCGCGGAGTTCGACGAGGTGACGGTGGCGGGGATCGCGGAGGGGCCGTTCGTCCTGATCCGGGTGGCGGGCGCGGCCGAGGTCCGCACCCGCCTGCGCGCCCTGGGGTTCGCCGTCCGCCGCGGGGACACCTTCCCGGGGCTGGACCACTCCTGGCTCCGGCTGGCGGTGCGCGACCGGGCGACGACGGGCCGGCTGCTCCAGGCGCTGGACCACGCGCTGACCCTGACCGGCGCCGGCTGACCCGGAGCCTGGCGCGCCGCCCGGCCGACGTTCCACCAGCGCCCGTTACCGGTCCGGCGTCATGCGCGCGAGCCGGATCACCCGTACGGGCTACGTAGGATGGCGGCGGGGGCGGGGGCGGGCGAAGCTCCCCGCATCGGCTGGGCGACACCGGGGGTTCGGGAATGAAGGCATCAGCCAAGATCGGCGCGGCCCTGGCCGGGCTGGCCGTCGTGGGCGGCGGGATCTACGCCGCGCCCCGGCTGCTCGACACCGCCGGCGCGCCCGCCGCCCAGCAGCGGCTGCGGGGCGAGCCGGCCCCGGCGGTGACCGGCCCGACGGCGGGCACCACCCCGCCCGGGCGGCCGTTCACCCTCGTGGCGACCGGCGACATCATCCCGTACCCGTCGATCGTCCAGCGGTCCGCGGACGACGCGGACCAGGCCGGGGAGTACGACTTCCGGAAGATACTCGCGGGGGTCAAACCCCTCGTCTCCGCCGCCGACCTGGCGATATGCCACCACGAGATACCGTACGGGCGTCCCGGCGGCCCCTACACCGGCTACCCCACCTTCAAGGCCCCGCACCAGCTGGCCGACGCCCTCAAGGACGCCGGGTACGACAGCTGTTCCACCGCCTCCAACCACACCCTGGACGACGGTTACGACGGCCTCGCCCGCACCCTCGAACACCTCGACCGGGTCGGCATCCCGCACGTCGGCTCGGCCCGCAGCGCCGAGGAGGCCAAGGCCCCGGCTCTGCTCTCGGCCGGCGGCGCGAAGGTCGCCCAGCTGTCGTACACGTACGGCACGAACGGCATCCCGCTCCCCGCGGACAAGCCGTGGGCCGTCAACCTCATCGACCAGGACCGGATCCTCGCCGACGCCCGCGCGGCCCGGGCCGCCGGCGCGAACGTGGTGGTGCTCAGCATCCACTGGGGCACCGAGTGGCAGACGGCGCCCGACCAGCGGCAACGCGAGCTGGCACAGGCCCTGACCGCCTCACGCTCGGCCGACGGACTCGCCGACATCGACCTGGTCATCGGCACGCACAACCACGTGCCACAGCCCTACGAAAAGATCAACGGGACCTGGGTGGTCTTCGGCATGGGCGACCAGGTGGCCAGTTTCGTGCCGGCCGACAAACTGCGCGGCAACCAGTCCTCGGTCCCCCGCTTCACCTTCGCCCCGGCAGCCGCCCATCCGGGCCGCTGGGAGGTGGTGAAGGCCGAATACCTGACGCAGTACTCGGACATGGGCCCGCCGTTCCGTGTCGTCTGCGCCTCCTGCGCGGCCGCCGACCCCACCCTCCCCGCCGCCAAGCGGACCGAGTACACCCGCGTCGACGAACAGGTCACCCGGGCCGTGATGTCACTCGGCGCGGACGGTCAGGGGCTGGTGCACGCGACGCGGTGACCGCCCCGCCCTGGCCACCGCCCCGGCCTGCCCCGGCCCGCCCCGCCCCGCCCCCGCGGCCCCGGCCCCGGCCTCCGGCCGACCGGCCGGTCCGACGCGGGTCGCGCGCCCTACGAGGCCCTGCCCCGCCGGGTCATGACGATCGCGCCCGCGCCGATCCCGAGCAGGATCAGCGCGCCGCCCGCCAGGTACGGGGTCAGCGAACCGCCGCCGGTCTCGGCCAGGTTGGCCTCGGTGGACACGGCGCCACCCGTCCCGGTTCCGGTCTGCGGCTTGACGTCCGGCTTCACGGGCAGGGTCGCGGACGGGATCGGCGCCGGCCCCTTCGGGGACTCGCAGCGCGCCTCGGCGAGGACCACCTCGCCCTCGACCTCCGCCACGTTCAGCTCCAGCGGATCGACCGACACCTTCAGCCGGAGCGCGGCGGCGGCGGCCGTGGTGGAGGTGGTTTCCGTACCGGAGAGCTCCAGGCCGACCATGCCCACGCCCGGAACCTCGACTTTGGTCGGTCCGCCCGCCGACAGGGTGACCTTCTTGCCGAGCACGGTCACCGCCCCGAGGACGTTCGCGCCGGCCACCGGCTTCTTGCCCGCCTCGCACACGGCCTTGGAGGTCACCTTCTCCACCTCGATGAGGGAGAGCGCCGGCAGGCCCGGCACATGCACCCGGGCCTTGGCGAGGTTCGCCTCCGCCGCGGCGCGGGTCTTGTCCGCGGTCGCCTTGGAGGTGGCCACGTCGGCGCGCAGGACGTTCACCGGCCGGCCTCCCTCGACCCCGTCCAGGGTGACGGTCAGTGCCGTCTTCTCGGCTGCCGCCGGGGCGCTGACCTCGTTGAGGGTGGCCTTCAGCGGGACGTGCACGGTCTTGTTGAGCAGGCCCACGTCCAGGGTGGCGCGCAGGACGACGGCGCTGGCCTTGCCTTCGCTCCCGGCGCCGGCGCCGTCCGTGGCGTGGGCGGGCGGCGCGGTGAGCAGGGCTACCGCTCCCGTGGCGAGCAGTGCGGCCGCGGGCATGCGGAAGGTGTTGCTGTTCAAGGTGGTGGAACCCCCAGGGAGATGGGTGCCGTCGCGCCGCCAATGGGGGACATTGCGCGCGCCGACGGCTTCGTCCCCGGAATCTTTACGCACTGAGAGTGAACGGGGGTCAACCTGACGTGAGTTCACCCCAAAGGGTGGTTTCCACGCATAGATTCGAATTATCGCGCCTCATGAGGAACGCGAGTTCTCTCCCGTCCCAGGCTGGACGACCACGACCGGGCCGCGCGGGCCCGAGCGGGCATCCATAACGACCGCCGGGCCGCTGATGTCACGCGGCGTCAACAGCCGCGTGCCGCCCCCGGCTCGACCCGGCGCTCAGGCCCGGACCGTGCCGTTCACGACGACCCGCAGCGGCCGCACGAGCTCACGCACATCGGCCCGGGGGTCGGCCCCGTAGACCACGAGGTCCGCCGGCGCCCCCTCGGTCAACCCCGGCCTGCCGAGCCATGCGCGTGCCCCCCAGGCCGTCGCCGAGAGGGCGTCCAACGGCGGGATCCCAGCTTTGACCAGCTCCGACACCTCCGCGGCGACGAGGCCGTGCGGCAGGGAACCTCCGGCGTCGGTGCCGACGTACACCTGGATGCCCGCGTCGTAAGCCGCCCGGACGGTGTCGTACCGCCGCTCGTGGAGCCGCCGCATGTGCGCCGACCAGTTCGGGAACTTCGCCTCGCCGCCCGCCGCCAGCTTCGGGAACGTCGCGGTGTTCACGAGCGTCGGGACGATCGCGACCCCGCGCTGCGCGAACAGCGGGATCGTCTCCTCGGTGAGGCCGGTCGCGTGCTCGATGCAGTCGATGCCCGCCTCGACCAGGTCCCGCAGCGAGTCCTCGGCGAAACAGTGCGCGGTGACCCGGGCACCGAGCCGGTGCGCCTCGGCGATGGCCGCCTCGACCTCGGCGCGCGGCCAGCAGGCCGCGAGGTCCCCGGCGTCGCGGTCGATCCAGTCCCCGACCAGCTTCACCCAGCCGTCGCCGCGCCGGGCCTCGCGCCCGACGTACGCGACGAGGTCCGCGGGCTCGATCTCGTGGGCGTAGTTGCGGATGTAGCGGCGGGTGCGGGCGATGTGCCGACCGGCTCGGATGATCTTCGGCAGGTCCTCGCGGTCGTCGATCCAGCGGGTGTCGGAGGGTGATCCGGCGTCACGGATCAGGAGGGTGCCGGCGTCCCGGTCGGCGAGGGCCTGGAGTTCGGCGGTCCCGGCGTCCACCGGGCCGTGGGAATCCAGTCCCACGTGACAGTGCGCGTCGACCAGCCCGGGCAGCGCCCAGCCGGTCACCGTGGTGATCTCCCGGGCGGCGCGCGGGCGCTCGTAGGACACCTTCCCGCCGACCACCCAGAGCTCGTCGCGGACCTCGTCGGGCCCGACCAGCACCCGCCCCTTCACATGCAGTACGTCGTGCACGGCGCCCACATCCGTCCTCGCGGCATCGGTCATGTCGGCACTGTACGTGCGGGCTCGGTGCGCTCCCCCGGGACCCCCGGACGAAGAGAGCACCACCGTGACCCACCTCCTCCCGGACCTTCCGCCGCTCACGGGGAAGCCTTCGCGTCGATCGACCGGGGCTCGCCGACCTCCTCCGCACCCGCCGGGACGCGGCGGAGTCGACCGGGGCCGAGACGCCGCACTGACCGCCGGCCGTGGTTTCAGTCGGCCAGGGCGTCCAGCAGCCGGTCGACGTCCGCCTCCGTGGTGTACAGGTGGAACGAGGCCCTGAGGGCGCCCGCGCGGGCCGAGGTGGCGATGCCGGCGGCCTGCAGGGCGGGCTGCCGGCCGGCGAGGCCCGGCACCGAGACGATGGCGGCCTCGCCGGGCACGGGCTCGTGGCCGAGGCGGGCGAGACCGGCCCGGTAGCGGGCGGCCAGTGCGGTGTCGTGTGCGTGGACGGCCTCGATGCCGATCCGCTCCAGCAGCGCCAGCGAGGGCTCGGCCGCGCGGTAGGCGAGGAAGGCCGGGGACTCGTCGAACCGCCGCGCGTCGCGGGCCAGTCGGCGCATGGGGCCGTAAGTGGATTCCCACATCGACTCGGCCGCCACCCACCCGGCGTGCAGGGGGATCAGGGTGTCCTGGGCCTCTTCGGAGACGGTCAGATAGGAGGCCCCGCGCGAGCCGAGCAGCCACTTGTACCCGGCGGTGACCGTGTACTCGTAGGGCGAGGCGTCGAAGGGAAGCCAGCCCGCCGCCTGGGTCGCGTCCACCAGCATCCGGGCACCGTGGGCGGTCGTCGCGGCGCGCACCGCCGCCAGGTCCGCCGTACGCCCGTCCGCGGACTGTACGGCGCTGAGTGACACCAGGGCGGTGTCCGGGCCGACGGCTTCGGCCATGGCCTCCAGCGGGGCGAAGCGCACCTTGAGGTCGCCCCGCATCACGAAGGGGTTCATCACGGAGGCGAAGTCCCCTTCGGGCACGAGGACTTCGGCTCCGGCGGGAAGGGACGCCGCGACGAGGCCGACGTGCGTGGCCACGGCCGAGCCGACGGCAACCCTCTCGGTGGCGACCCCGACGAGCCGGGCGAAGGCGGCACGGACCCGGTTGACCCCGTCGAAGTCACCGAATCCCGCGGGGATTGCGGCCCCTGCCGCCTCCGCCTGGTCCCGCACGGCCGCAACGGCGGACCGCGGGAGGATCCCGCAGGTGGCGGTGTTGAGGTAGGTGGTGGAATGCGTGAACTCGGCGCCGGCGGCTTCGGCGAGCAGAAGATCCATGCCGTCAACTCTGCGCGAGGGGTGACCCGAAGTCCATGGTCCGTCCCCGCATGCCCCGCATGGCCCGCGCGGGGATCCTCGCACCCTCGGTGTTGCTCCCGGAGTGCTCGCCCTAGCTTTGGGGCGGGCGGCCGTCGCCGGAGGTGGGGGGCTGGTTGCCCGTCTGCTGGTTGCCCATCTGCTCATTGAGCTTCTGTTGCGCCGTGTCGACCTGGCTCTGGTGCTTGTTCTGAGTCCTCGCGTCGAAGGCGTCTCCGGCCTTCTCGACTCCTTGGCGCGCCTGGTCCGGGTGTCCCTTGATCAGGCCCTTGAGCTTGTCGAGCATGGACATGAGGGGTCCTCTCTACGGAATGCCTGTCGTTTCCAGCTTCGCCGGGAAGACCGGTGTCTGCACCTGGAGCGACCACGGGTCACCCCACGGGCCGGGGGCCGCGTCACGGCGGGGGCGCAACCGTGAGCCAGAGGGTGCGGTGGGAGGCGGAGGGGCCGGGCTCCGGGGCCGGGAGCCACCCGTGGGTGGCGTAGAAGGCCTGGGCGCGGAGGTTGTGTACGTAGACCTCCAGGCGGACCCGGGGGATTCCGGCGAGGCGCCAGGTGTCGAGGCAGGCCGCGTGCAGGGCCGCGCCGGTGCCGCGGCGCCAGTGGGGCGGGTCGACGTGCAGCTGGGTGAGGGTGGTCTCGCCGTCCGCCGTGCGGAAGGCGGCGACGCCGGTGAGTTCGCCGTCCCGCTCGGCGCAGAGCACCCCGCCGTCGGCGGCGGCACGGGCGACGGCCCGGGACCAGCCCTCGCGGGTCCGCGCGAGTTCGACGTCGCCACCGTACGCCTGCTCGGGGACGCGGCCCCGGTAGTAGGTGGCTCGGGCCCGGGTGTGGAGGGCGGCGATCGCGTCGACGTCGGCGGGCTGCGCGCTTCTGATCATGGGAAGGGAAACGCGCCGGGAACCGTGTCGGTTCCCGGCGCGTCCGCCGCCGCAGCCGGGTGGCTACTTCTTCAGCCACGCCTCCATCATCTTCTGGGCGATGGGGGCGGCCAGCCTGCCGCCGCCGATCTCGGAGCGGTCGGTGTCGGAGTTCTCGACCACCACGGCGACGGCGATCTGCTTGCCCTTCAGCTTGCCGTACGAGGTGAACCACGCCAGCGGTGCCAGGCTGTTGTTGACACCGCGCTGGGCGGTACCCGTCTTGCCGCCCACCTCGGCGCCCGCCACCTGGGCCGGCTTGCCGCCGCCTTCGGTGGCGACCGTGCGCATGGCGTCGCGGATCATCGAGGCGGTCCTCTCGCTCATGACCTGCTGGGACTTCGGATTCCTGAGGCTCTCCAGCACATCGCCGTCGGCGTCGGTGACCTCCGAGACCATGTGCGGGGCGACGAGCTTGCCGCCGTTCTCGATCGCGGCCGTCACCATCGCCATCTGGAGCGGGGTGGCCTGGACGTCGAACTGGCCGATACCGGTCTGGGCGACCTGGTCGACCGACATCTTCGCCGAGGGGTACTTGCTCGGCGGGTTGGTCCGCACCGGGGTGTCGATCTGCACGTTGAAGCCGAGCTTCTCGGCCGTCGCGCGCATCTTGTCCTGGCCCAGCTTGGACGCCAGCTCCGCGAAGACGTTGTTGCAGGACAGCTTGAGCGCGGTGCGCGGGGAAACGTTGTTGCAGGCGGCCGATCCCGCTTCGCTGGGCAGCAGGGTGCGGGTGCCGGGGATCGTGTACGGGTCCGGGATGCCGGTCGGCTGGTCGATGTCGCCCACCAGGCCGTTCTCGATCGCCGCTGCCAGGGTGACCAGCTTGAAGGTGGAGCCGGGCGCCTGCGGCTTGCGCAGGGCCACGTTCTCCATGGCCTTGCCCTGGTCCGCGGAGAGCTCCTTCCAGGCCTCTTTGTCATTGGCCCCGGTGATCCGGCCGGGGTCGAAGGACGGGTTGTTGACGACGGCGAGGATCTCGCCGGTCGCGGGATCGATGGCGACGGCCGCGCCCTGCTTGCCCTGGAGCGCGTCGTAGGCGGCCTTCTGCACGTCCTTGTCGATCGTGGTCAGGACGTTGCCGGGGGCGGCCCGCTTGTTGGTGAGCACGTCCATCATGGTCTTCAGCCGGCTGTCGGAGCCGTTGAGGATGTTCTTGTAGACGCCCTCCAGCATGCTCGTGCCGAAGGCCTGGGAGCTGTAGCCGGTGATCGGTGCGTAGAGCGGGCCCTCGGTGTAGGTGCGCTTGTACGCGAAGTCCTTGCCGCCCGTCTTCGTCGAGCCGGTGACCGCCTCCCCGCCCACGATGATGTTGCCCAGCGGGTTCTCGTACTGCCCGATGAGGTTCCGGCGGTTGTTCTTGTCGTCTGCGAGCGCCTGGCCTTGGTATGCCTGCACCCAGGTGACACGGACCAGCAGGGCCAGCACCAGAAGCAGACAGAAGACCGACGCACGCCTGATCGTCTTGTTCATCCCCCGGAAGGACGTATCAGGGGCCCCGGCCGTTCCGCTCTGCCCTGATTGTGGCGGGGTTCTCAGCCTTTCTTCATGATGAAGCCTCCCTCGTAGGCCGCGATGACCGCCTGTGTGCGGTCCCGGGAACCGGTCTTCGCCAGGACCGCGGCGACATGCGTCTTGACCGTCTGCGGTCCGACGCCCAGGCGACCGCTCATCTCCTGGTTGGACAGTCCGGTGGCCATCAGACGCAGGACGTCGGCCTCCCGGTCGGTGAGCCGGGCCACCCAGGGCGCGGCCGCGGGCGGGGAACCGGCCGTATGGGCGGCGGCCAGCGCGCGGACGGCGGCCGGGAAGAGCAGGGAGTCGCCGCGGGCGACGAGCCGGACCGCGCCGATGAGCTCGTCGGGGTCGGCCCGCTTGAGGAGGAACCCGGCGGCTCCCGCGCGAAGCGCGTCGTAGACGTAGGCGTCGTTCTCGAAGGTGGTGACGACCACGATCCGGGGCGGCTCGGCCATCGTGGCGAGGATCTGCTCGGTGGCGCGGATGCCGTCGATCTCGGGCATCCGGACATCCATCAGCACCACGTCGGGTGCCAGCGAGCGGACCAGGGGGACGGCTTCGGCCCCGGTCGTCGCCTCGCCGACGACCTCCAGATCGGCCTCGGCCTCGAGGATGACCCGCAGGGCGGTGCGGACCATCCGTTCGTCGTCGCAGAGCACGATGCGCACCGGCGGGCGGCTCATCGCTCGCCCCCGGCGAGCGGCAGGACGGCCCGCAGCCGCCAGCGGCCCTCGTGCGGGCCGGCCTCCACGCCGCCGCCGAGCAGCGCGGCCCGCTCGGCGGCGCCGCGCAGCCCGCGGCCCCCGGTGGTGCGGGCCTCTCGACTGTCGGGACCGGCCGGTGGATTGCTCATGGTGATCTCCAGTTCACGGTGTCCGCTGTCGTCTCCGCTGTCGTGTCCGCTGTCGTGTCCGCCCCGTACGCGGAGCCGCAGTTCCACGGGGCCAGCGCCGTGGCGCAGGGCGTTGCTGAGGCCCTCCTGGACGATCCGGTACGCCTCGCGGGAGGCGATCGCGGGGAGGTGCGCCCAGTCCCCGGCCGGCCCGGGGTCCTGGTGTGCGGTGACGGTCGCGCCGGCCGCCCGGGTGCGGGCCAGCAACGCGTCGAGGTCGGCGGCGAGAGTGGGGGCGGGCGCCGCGTCCGCCCGGGCCGGGTCCCCGTCCCGCAGCAGGCCCAGTACGGCGTCCAGCTCCCCCACCGTCCGCCGGGTGGTGTCCTCGATGGCGGCCAGCGCCTCCCGTGCGAACGCGGGGTCGGTGTCGAGCACCCGCCGGGCGGCGACCGCCTGGAGGGTGACGGCGCTCAGCGCGTGCCCGACCGCGTCGTGCAGCTCCCGGGCCAGCCGGTTGCGTACCGCGAGGTCGGCCGCTCGCTCCTCGGCCGCGGCCAGCCTGTCCGCCCCGGTCGGCCCCAGCAGTACGGGCGCCAGCCGCGCCAGCAGCGCCCCGGCTCCGGCGGCGCAGAGGATGAGCCCGGCCAGCAGCGCGATGCCGAGCAAGGGGGCGACGTACGGCTCGGCGCTCGTGCTGAACCAGCCCATTCCCAGCCTGGCGTCCCGCAGCGCGCCCACCAGCGGCAGTGCGATCAGCACCACCGCCATGGGCGGCACCGCGAGGCTCATGCCACTGATCACGGCGCCGACCCCGAGGTGCAGCGTCCACCAGGCCGAGGTCCGCCCACGGGCTGCCCAGGACCGGGCCGGGCCCTCGGCCAGCCGCTCGCCCGGCACGTCGCACATGGCCCGTACGGCAGCCACCGACATCGGCCGGACCAGCGGGAACAGGGCGGTGGCCGACGCGATCGGCAGGGCGATGCCGTAGGCGGCGAACAGCAGTGCCACGGAGTCGAAGGCGCTTCCCCCGCCCCGCAGGACACCGACGATCACGGTGGCGAGCAGGAAGTAGGGCATCAACAGGGCGCCGCCGAGTATCTGGTGGACCCAGCGCAGCCGAGCCCGCGCCCCCAGCAGCCGCGCCGCCACCACCCGCATTCCCCACACCCGAGCCCCCGGTGCCCGCGCCATCCCCTGTCCCCCCACGGGCCCTCCCGCCACGGGCCGGCCCGCCCCGCCCCGCTTCACGCCGAGCGGCGGGCGGTCAGGAACCGGGTGAGGACGGCGGCCGAAAGCAACCCTGTGATCATCTGGCCAGCGTAGGGCAGGTACATGACCGCATGAGCCTCCTTCACCGTCTCCAACTCCCCGCCGGCGGAGGCGATCAGCATCCACAGCGCCCAGCTCACCGTCGCAGCCGACCCGGTCCAGGCGAGGGCCGCGGGCCACCACGCCCGGCGTGCCCCGCCCCGGGCCAGCAGCACCGCTCCCGCCCCGGCGGCCAGAGCGCACAACCCGTGAGCCGCGGACACCACGCCCGTCTCCGCCGACCACTGCTCCACCCGTGCCTCGGCCAGCCCCGCCGTCCCTCCGAAGGCCCAGTACAGGTACACCGCGCCCACGGCCGCGCCCGTCACCGCCGCGGCTGCCGCCATCACCCCCGTGGACGACGGCAGCCGCTCCCCCAGCACGCCCTGCCACCGCCGGCCCCAGCGCTCCCGCGCGTAGGGCACGAAGAGCCCGGCCAGGGCGAGTCCCTGCACGCTGAATCCCGCGTAGACGACATGGAAGACCCAGGGGTCCAAGAAGGGCTCCTGCCCGCTGCTTCCGGCCGGGTCGGCCCCGAAACCGAGCGCGCGTATGAGCAGTTGGCCGGAAAACCCGATGAGGATCGGGGTCAGCAGACCGGTGGCCACGAAGACGGGGACGGTCAGCAACCATGCCGGCACCCGTATGCCCCAGGGCGTGGTCAGCACCAGCACGAGCAGGATCACGCACGCGTCCATGGCCAGCGTCACGGCATTGGCCACGGTGTAGAACAGCCCGGGCTCGCTCAGCACACTCCCGGCCGGTATCCCGATCTGGCTACCGGCCAACCAGGCGGTCTTGAGCGCCAGGTAGGGCACGGTGGCGGCCACGGCCACCACCCGCAGGACGCGCCGCCCGGTCCCCGGCAAGGGGGCCGGCGGCCGCTGCGCGTACGTCGTGTCATCGGCTCGTGTGGTCATGACCCAACGGTCCCGTGCGCGCCGCCCCGCCACCTCCCCCTTGAAGGGGAACCGCCTCCCCCACCCGGGGGAGGAACCGCTGCGTCCGCCGCCTCACATGCGCCGCGTCACCACCGACAGCCGGTCCCGTGCCTCGAACAGCGCCGCCTTGATGAGGTGCTCGTGCTCCGCGGTCAGCCGGGCCACCGGCACCGAGCAGCTCACTGCGTCCCGTGCCGGCGTCCGGTACGGCACGGCCACCCCGAAGCAGCGCAGCCCGAGCGTGTTCTCCTCCCGGTCCAGCGCGTATCCCTGCTCCCGCACCAGCGCCAGCTCCTCGATGAGCCGCTCCCGGTCGGTGATGGTGTGCTGGGTGACCGCCTCCAGCCGCCGCGGCAGCAGGACGCGCACCTCTTCGTCCGTGTGCGTGGCCAGCAGCGCCTTGCCCAGCGCCGTCGAGTGGACGGGCAGCCGGCGTCCGACGCGGGTGAAGGGCCGCAGGTAGTGCTGGGACTGCCGGGTGGCCAGGTACACCACGCTCGTGCCGTCCATCCGGGCCAGGTGGATGGTCTCCGTCGTGTCGTCGGAGAGCCGGTCCAGGGTGGGCCGGGCCGCGGCGACCACCTCGTCCCCGTCGATGTACGAGCTGCCGACGAGCAGCGCCCGTACGCCGATGCCGTACCGCGTACCCGTCGCGTCCGTCTCCACCCACCCCAGGTTCACCAGCGTGCGCAGCAGCATGTACAGGCTGGACTTGGGCAGGGAGAGGTCGTTCTGAATGTCGGCCAGGCTGTGCAGTCCGGGCCGCGCCGCGAAGTGCTCCAGCAACTGGACGGTCCGGACCGCCGATTTGACCGGCGCCGCCACAACGGGGCTCCCCGAATCGGTCGTCGTCATACGGCACTTCCCCTCTGACATCCCCTGGCCGTCCCTGCCGCCTCTTGTCAGGCACAGGGCGCGGAAATAGAGTCCGCAGCAGATGTGATCATCCATCCACCGGAACGGCGTTCAGAATACTGAACGATCCAGGAGGCAGCGGGCCGTGACAGCGACACCAGTCTGGAGTGTGGACCCCCGCACCGGGAAGCAGCGTGAGCAGGTTGCGGCACAAGCCACACCCCGGGACGTGGACGAGGCCGTACGAGCGGCCCACGCCACCCGGGGCGCGCTGGCCGACGCCACCGCCCGCGCCGCCTTCCTGCGCACCGCCGCCCGGCTCCTCGACGAGGCCGCCGCCCAGGTCGTCGAGGCCGCCGACGCCGAGACCGCGCTGGGCCCCGGCCGGCTCACCGGCGAGCTCGCCCGCACCACCGGTCAGCTGCGGGCCTTCGCCCACGCCGTGGACGAGGGGGCCTGCCTCGACATCCGCATCGACCGCGCCGACCCCTCCCTCAGCCCTCCGCGCCCCGAGCTGCGCCGCTACAAGGTGCCGCTGGGCGTGGTCGCGGTCTACGCCGCCTCCAACTTCCCGCTCGCCTTCTCCGTCCCCGGCGGGGACACCGCGAGCGCACTGGCGGCCGGATGCCCGGTCGTCGTCAAGGCACATCCCGACCACCCGGCCACCTCCGAGCTGTGCGGCTCCCTGCTGCGGCGGGCCGCGGCGCTGGCCGGGCTCCCGGCCGAGGTGGTGGCCGTGGTCCACGGCTTCGACGCGGGGCTGGAGCTGGTCCGCCACCCGCTGGTGGCCGCCGCCGGATTCACCGGTTCCGTCCGGGGCGGGCGGGCCCTCTTCGACGCGGCCGCCGCCCGGCCGGTGCCCATCCCCTTCCACGGCGAGCTCGGCTCGCTCAACCCCGTCGTGGTCACCCCGGCCGCGGCCGCCGAGCGCGCGGAGGAGATCGGTACGGGCCTCGCGGGCTCGGTCACCCTCGGCGTCGGCCAGTTCTGCGTGAAGCCCGGCCTGGTCCTGGTGCCCGAGGGGCCGGAGGGCGACCGGCTCACCGACGCGCTCGCCAAGGCGCTCGGCGAGACCGGGCCGGGGGTGCTGCTCGACCACCGGATGCGGGAGAACTTCATCGCCGGGGTGCGCGAGCGGACCGAACTGCCCGGAGTCACCGCGCCCGTCAGTCCGGGCTCCGGCGGGGAGCACACCGTCGGCGCCGGCTTCCTGACCGTGGAGGCGCGCAGCCTGGTCGAGGGGACGGGCGGGGAGTACGACGTGCTGTTGGAGGAGTGCTTCGGCCCCGTCACCGTCGTCGTACGGTACGCCGGCCAGCGCGAGGCGGCCGCGGTGCTCGGGCGGCTCGCCGGGAACCTGAGCGCCACCCTCCAGTTGTCGGCCGCCGAGACGGAGGGGGCGCCGGGACCGGCCGCCGAGCTGATCGAGCAGGTCACGGGGCTCGCGGGCCGGATCGTGGTGAACGGCTGGCCGACCGGGGTCGCGGTGGCTCCGGCCCAGCACCACGGCGGCCCCTACCCCGCGGCCACCTCGCACTCCACCTCCGTCGGCGGGACCGCAGTCGAACGCTGGCTGCGGCCGGTGGTCTACCAGTCGGTGCCGGACGCTCTTCTTCCGGCGCAGCTGCGCGAGGCCAACCCGCTGGGGCTGCCGCGCCGCGTCACGGGACCCGAGGGGGGTTGAGGGGCTGCGGGGGGGGGCTGCTGCGGCGAGGCGGTGGCGGGCTCCCCGTGGCCTCGGGCGAAGGCCGCCGGTCGCCGTCGGGCCACGCCACCCGCGGGGCGGCGGCGCCGCGGTTGCCGGGATGCCGGTAAATCCGTTGCCCGCCCCGCCCGCGGCGGGGCAGGCTGCGCCTCATGCCGAAGCCGCACGGGTTCACGTACGAAATACGCGGCGACCATTGCGTCGTCATCACGCACCGCGGTCGCGAAGCGGGCACCCTGCGCGGGGGCCGCGCCGACAAGTTCCTGGCCGAGGTGGAATCCGGCGACGCGCAGCTCGTGATGGCCCGCTGGACCGGCGCCTACAAGTTCGGCAATGAGCGCGCCGCGAAGAACCACCCGCGCAATCGGCGCTGAAATATCCCGCGAGGGTAAGGGAACGGCAAAGCACCTCCGGTCGTTCTCCGGGCATGACCGCAATGACCCCTGGTTCCAATCTGCCGCTCAATACCGTCCGGGTGACGGTGGATGTGGCTGCTCCGGTGCGGCTCGACGTATCGGGACTCCTCCTCACGGCGGACGGCAAGGTGCGCTCCGACGCCGACTTCATCTTCTACAACCAGCCCTCCGGGCCCGGTGTCACCTACCGTTCCGGCGGCGGTTCCGCGCCGGACTCGATCTCCGTCGACACCAGCGCGGTGCCGCCGGGCATCGAGCGGATCGTCGTCACGGCCAGCCCCGACGCCGCCGGACAGACCTTCCAGGGCGTCGAGCCCACCGCCACCGTGCGGAATGCGGAGAGCGGCGCGGTGATCGCCGCCTTCACCCCGCCGCAGCTGGGCGGGGAGACCGCGCTCGTCGTCGTGGAGATCTACCAGCGGGGCGGCGTGTGGAAGGTCCGCGCGGTCGGCCAGGGGTACGCGAACGGCCTCGCCGGCATCGCCACCGACTTCGGCGTGACCGTGGAGGAGGAGCCGGCTCCGGCGGCCGCGGCGCCCGCCCCCGTGGCCCCGCCTGCGCCCCCGGCGCCGCCCGCCGCGCCGGCCTCCTACCCGGCCTCCCCCTGGCTCGGCGGTGCGACACCCACTCCGGCCGCGCCCGCCCCCGCGGCCCCCGCTCCCGCTCCCGCCGCGGCCGCCCCCCTCGGCGCCGGGAAGGTCAACCTCGACAAGGGCCGGGTCACCCTCCAGAAGAACCAGACCGTCTCCCTCGTCAAGGGAGGCCGCCCGCTGCTCTCCCAGGTCAAGATGGGCCTGGGCTGGGAGCCCGCGTACCGCGGCCGGGACATCGACCTCGACGCCTCCGTGATCGCGTACGGCCCCCAGCGCAACCACATCGACAGCTGCTACTTCGGCAAGCTGTCGATCCTCGGCGGCGCCGTCAAGCACTCGGGTGACAACCTCACCGGCGAGGGCGGCGGCGACGACGAGGTGATCGTCGTGGACCTGGGCCGGCTCCCCGCCGACGCCACCGGGCTGGTCTTCACGGTCAACTCCTTCTCCGGCCAGAAGTTCACCGAGGTCGCCAAGGCCTACTGCCGCCTGATCGACGCGGCGAGCGGCGAGGAGCTGGTGCGCTTCGACCTCACCAGCGCCGAGCCGCAGACCGGCGTGATGATGGCCAAGCTGATCAAGCAGTTCTCCGGGGAGTGGGAGATGACGGCCGTCGGCGAGTTTGTGAAGTCGCGCACAGTGCGCGGCATGGTCAAGCCGGCGGCGCAGGCACTCTGAGCCGGTGGGCGGGCACACGGCGCGACCCGGCGGCCGTGCGGGTGATGGATGCCACGCGTAATCCGGCGGTGGCTGTCAGTGTCCACCCGTAGCCTTGAGCTATGCACGAGACACTCGCACCCGTGGGTCCCGCCCGCCCGTCCGCCGCTGAGGCGAACGAGGCGATTCGGCACCTTGTGGAGACCCGGGTGGACGGCGAGTGGCCCTCGGAGGCGTATGAGTTCCTGCTCGCCGAATGGGCCGCGGCCTCCCACGCGGAGGTTTCCGCGGCCCCGTGACGCGACGGCCGGGCGCTGTCTGTGCGCCCGGCCGTCCGTATGCCGGCCGTCCGTGTGCCCGCCGTCCGTGCGTCGGCCGTCCGTGCGTCGGCTGTCGGTGCGCCGCCGTCAGTGCGCGCGCTGCCACGGCCCGGTGATGGCCAGCATGATGCCCGGATCCTGGATGCACGCGTACAGCGTGCGCCCGTCCGGGGAGAAGCAGACGCCGGCGAACTCGGAGTACTCGGGCTCCTCGGCCGACCCGATGTTCAGCTCGTTGCGCGCCAGCGGGTACGTGCGGCCCGACGCGGTCGCACCGAACAGGTGCTGCAGTCCCTCCCCGTCCTCGGCGAGGATCAGCCCGCCGTACGGCGACACGGTGATGTTGTCGGGGCCGTCGTGGCCGCCGCCCGCCGACGGGTCGTCGTTCACGCCGATCAGGACCGTGAGCCGCAGTGTGCGCCGCTTGGGGTCGTAGAACCACACCTGGCCGTCGTGCGCCGCGCCCGGGCTCTCCGCACGGGCGTAGGAGGAGACGAAGTACGCGCCGCCGTCGGCCCACCACATGCCCTCCAGTTTGCGCCCCCGCGTCACGGCCCCGGTCGCGAACTGCCTCCGCACCGGCACGGTCCGTGCGTCGCGGTCCGCCACGTCCACCCAGTCGACCCCGTAGACGGTGCCTATCCTCACGGCGCGCGAGAGGTCGTCGACGAACCGGCCGGAGCTGTCGAAGCACTTGGCGGCCTGGAGCACGCCGGCGTCGGCCGCGAGCTCGCGGAGCCGGCCGCGCCCGTGGCGGAAGCCGCCCGGCGGGGTCCACCGGTAGAGCAGCCCGTTGGGGCCGGAGGCGTCCTCGGTCAGGTAGGCGTGCCCCTGGCGCGGGTCGATGACCACGGCTTCGTGGTCGAAGCGCCCGAAGGCCTTGACGGGCTTCGGGTCGCGGTTGGCGCGGCGGTCGTGCGGGTCGACCTCGAAGACGTAGCCGTGGTCCTTGGTCATGCCGTTCGTGCCCGCCAGGTCGGTGTTCTCCTCGCAGGTCAGCCACGTGTCCCAGGGGGTGGTGCCGCCGGCGCAGTTGGTCGACGTACCCGCAATGCCCACCCATTCGGCGACCTCTCCGCCGCGCCGGACCTCCACGACCGTGCAGCCGCCGGCCGCGGCCGGGTCGTAGACGAGGCCCTCGGCGGGCGGGACAGGGTGGTCCCAGTTTTCGCGCCTACCCTTGAGCTCGTGGTTGTTGACGAGGAGGGTGACCCCGCGACGGCCCTCGAAGGCGGCCGTCCCGTCGTGCCGGGTGGGGGTGCTCTCGCCGGATTCGAGCTTCGTCACGCCGCTGTGGGTGATCACCCGGTAGGTGAATCCGGCCGGGAGGGCGAGCAGTCCGGCCGGGTCGGCCACGAGGGGACCGTAGCCGGGCTCGCAGGGCCGGCCGTGCTCGTCGCGCCGCGTCCCCTCATCGGCCGCCAGCGCCCCGGGCGCGGTGGCGAGGGCGCCGACCGTCCCGGTGAGCGCGACTCCCGCACCGGCGAGGACGGTGCGGGCGGTGAAGTCTCTGCGGCTGAGCGGCATCTGGTCTCCAGGGGTGGGGAGGTGGTGCGCCTGTCGTGCGGTCGTCGGCGCACACGCTCCCGCCCGCACGTGAACGGCGGCTGAATTACCCACGAAGGCGAACCGTCTCCTCGCCTGTGGCCGGAATGGCCAACTCCGGGTCGAGAAACGGCGAGTTCTCGACGTCCGGTGAGGCCTTTCGGCGCTCAGGGCTTGCGCACCACCGCTTGAGGACCGCTTCAGAACCGCTTCGCGACCGCTTCAGAACTGCCGGGAGCGCGCCTTGAACGCGGCCTTACGGGCCTCCTTCGCCGCCTTCCTGTCCGGGTGCAACCGCCCCATCGCCTCCAGGACGTACGCCGTCGACGGGTGCTCCACCCGCCACACCTGGTCGAAGAAACCCGAGTGATGTGCGGTCAGCGTCTCCATCAGGAGCGGCAGTTCGTCCGTCTCCCCGTCCGCGGCGAGCTGCGCCGCGATCGTGTCGACCGTCAGCCAGAACACCATCGCCCCGTCCGGCGCCGGTACGTCGGCCACGCCGCGCTCGGCCAGCCAGACCCGGGCGAGCCCGCCGAGCTGCGGGTCGTCCAGCACCGCGCGGACCGCCGGCTCGGCCTCCGGCCCGGCCGGTGCGAGGGCCTGCTGGCAGCGCAGTCGGCGCAAGGGCGCGCCCTCGTCGTCACCGCGGGCCGCCGCCAGCAGTTCGGCCACCGCGGCGGGCAGTTCCCGGCCGGCCAGCCACTGCTCGATCTCGGCCTGGGCCGCGCTCTCGGGGTAGAAGGAGACCCCGTCGAGCAGCGCGTCCGCGCCCTTGTCGGCGAGTTCGCCGACGGCGGGGGCCTGGACTCCGGCTTCCAGCATCCGGGCGCGGATTCCGTACAGGCCGAGCGGGGTCAGGCGGACGAGCCCGTAGCGGGAGACGTCCTCGTCGTCCAGAGAGCCGGAAGCGGAGCCGGAAGGAGATCCGGAGGCGGCTTCCGGTGCGGCCGAGTCCTCCACCTCCGCCAACAGTTCCTCATCGACGGGCCGGAATTCGACCAGCCCGATCGGCTCCAGCTGCCGGAACTGGTCGTCGAGGCGCATCATCGCGTCCGAGACCTGCTCCAGCACGGCGTCGGTCGGCTCGCCCATGTCGTCGGGTACGACCATGGACGCGGCGAGCACAGGCAGCGGAACCTGTCCGTCCGCCGTCCCGCCTTCGGCCACGGTGAGCAGGTAGAGATTGGCGAGGACCCCGTCGAGGAAGTCCGCCTCGCGGCGCGGGTTCCAGTCCAGCTGGTCGAAGTCGATCTCGCCGCCCGCGTCCAGCGCGTCGACGAGGCCGTCCAGATCGGGGACCGCCGCGTCGGCGAGGACCGTGTCCAGAGCGGCCAGCCACAGGTCGAGTACGTCGCCGGGCGCGCCGCTCGTCACCAGCGCCAGGTCCTCGCCGGGCAGGGCGGTGCCGAACCGTTCCTCGCCGCCGAGGTCCGCGCGCGCCGACGGGCGGCCACCACTTCCGTCGGCGCCCTCGCCGGCGCCCTCGCCGCTGCCTTCCCCTCTGCCCTCGGCGTCCTCCTCCGGCTCCGTCACATCGACCAGGCCGGTGTCCACGGCCACCCGCCAGGCCCGGCTCGCGTACATCGCCGCATCCTCGTCGGCAGCGTCGAGCCCGAGCACCGCGGCGGCCTCGGGCAGCTGGGCGGCGGCGAGTTCGCCGCCGACGTCCACGCGGGTGTCGGGTCCGGCCCAGCGGGCCAGCCGTACCGCGCGGGCGAACAGCGGGGCGACGAGGGCGTCGCGGGCCAGTTCCGCATCGGAGTGCAGCCGTACCGGCGGCAGCGTGGGGTGCGGCTCTGCGGACATGGGGCGGTTCTCCTCGCGGGCGCGGTGGGCCTGTCGGCACGGTGTTTCGGCGCCCCAGCGTAGACGCATTTCGGGCGCCCCCGGCGGGGCATCGGCTTTGGTTCATCCCACAGTCAGCTGCCGTCTCCCCTGGAGGCCTTGACAACTTCGCTCGTGACCCAGGAAATTGACGCGCGTAGATGTGTGGAGGCCGCCGCGGTTCCCGCAGATCACACCGCACCACCTCCGCTTCCCCCACCCACACACCGGAGTTCCTGCCCATGCGCTCCTCGCATCCCCGTTCCGCCGCCGTCGCGGCCCTCGTCGCCACCGCGCTGGCCACCGGCCTGCTCGCGGGCTCCGCCGGCGCGGCCGAAGGCGACGCCGTGTCCGCCGATCCGATACGCATTCACGACATTCAGGGCACCACCCGGATATCCCCGCTCAACGGCAAGCAGGTGGCCGGCGTCGAGGGCATCGTGACGGGCGTGCGTACGTACGGCTCGCGCGGCTTCTGGATCCAGGACCAGGACGCCGACGACAACGCCGCCACCAGCGAAGGCGTCTTCGTCTTCACCGGCTCGGTCCCGACCGTCGCCGTGGGCGACGCCGTGAAGGTGTCGGGCACGGTCGGCGAGTACGTCCCCGGCGGCGTCAACTCCGGCAACCAGTCGGCGACCCAGATCTCCAAGCCGGTCGTCACCGTCGTCTCCTCGGGCAACGCACTGCCCGAGGCCGCCGCCATCAACGAGTACTCCGTGCCCGCCGAGTACGCCCCGGCCGGCGACCCGGCCGCCGGCGGCAGCATCAAGGGCCTGGCGCTGGACCCCTCGCGCTACGCGCTGGACTTCTACGAGTCCCTCGAGGGCATGAACGTCGCCATCGGCACGTCGCGCGTGGTCGGCGCCACCGACCCGTACGCGGAGCTGTGGGTCACCGTGAAGGGCTGGGAGAACGCCACCAAGCGCGGTGGCACGGTCTACGGCTCCTACGAGTCCCAGAACACCGGCCGGCTCCAGATCCAGCAGCTCGCGCCCCTCGCGCAGCAGCCCTTCCCGGTGGCCAACGTCGGCGACAAGCTGACCGGCACCACCGAGGGCCCGCTGGACTTCAACCAGTTCGGCGGCTACACGCTCGTGGCCCGCACCCTCGGCACCGTCAAGGCGGGCACCCTCGCCCCCGAGAAGACCAAGGCCCAGGGCGCGCACGAGCTCGCGGTGGCCACGTACAACGTCGAGAACCTCGACCCGACCGACCCGCAGACGAAGTTCGACGCGCTGGCGAAGGCGGTCGTCGAGAACCTGGCCTCGCCCGACATCCTGGCCCTGGAGGAGATCCAGGACGACAACGGCAAGAAGAACGATGGCACCGTCTCGGCCGGGCAGACGCTGACGAGGTTCACGACGGCGATCGCCGCGGCGGGCGGCCCGGCGTACCAGTGGCGGACCGTCGACCCGGAGAACAACAAGGACGGCGGCGAGCCGGGCGGCAACATCCGCCAGGTGTTCCTCTTCAACCCGGAGCGGGCCTCCTTCACCGAGCGCGCCCTCGGCGACGCGACGACGGCGACCGGAGTGGTCCGGGAGCAGGGCAAGGCCGCCCTGACCCACTCCCCCGGCCGCATCGACCCCGCGAACCCGGCGTGGGCCGACAGCCGCAAGCCGCTGGCCGGCGAGTTCGTCTTCCGCGGCAAGACCGTCTTCGTCATCGCCAACCACTTCGGTTCCAAGGGCGGCGACGAGGGCCTGACCTCGCACCACCAGCCGCCGGTGCGCTCCTCAGAGGCCAAGCGGCTGCTGCAGGCGCAGGCCGTGAACGGCTTCGTCAAGGAGATCCTCGCGGCGGAGAAGAACGCGAACGTCCTCGTCCTCGGTGACATCAACGACTTCGAGTTCTCGGCGACGACGAACGCGCTGACGGACGGCGGGGCGCTGTACCCGGCGGTCAAGTCGCTGCCGAAGTCGGAGCGGTACTCGTACGTCTACCAGGGCAATTCGCAGGTACTGGACCAGATCCTGACCAGCCCGGCCATCAAGCACTTCACCTACGACAGCGTGCACATCAACGCGGAGTTCGCGGACCAGAACAGCGACCACGACCCGCAGGTGCTGCGCTTCCGCCCGTAACCGGCACACCCCTCTGAGCCAGAGGGCCCGGCCGCCGTCCCGGCCGGGCCCTCTGCCACACCTTCTGCGTGATCTTGTACCGCCACCCGTCAGGCCTCAAGGTGGGGACTTTCGGCCCTGGCGTGACGCTCGACACATCTCGGCCGAATCGACCGGGATGTGGTGTTGAGTGTCTGCACGCCCGATCTTGCGCCGCCTCGTGCCGCCCGCTCTCCCTGGAGGCCCGGTGTTCCCCTCCATCTCCCTCGCCCAGGAAATCGGCCTCGCCGTCCTGCTCGTGGCCGCCCTCGTCTGGGTGGCCGGCCTCGGCCACATGCTGTGGGACAGCCGCTTCCACCACCCGGAGCCAGCCGCGTTCGAAGGCCTGTCGTCGATCCCGGCCCAGCGCGGCCCGGCGGCGCACCCGCTGGAGTCGGTGGAACTGACCGAGGCGGAACAGCAGGCCTTCGCCGGCCTGATCCGCACGATCCCGCTGCGCTGACCCGGCCGCCCGCGACGCGTCAGGACGCGCACAACGCCCTCCCACCCCGGCCGGGGTGGGAGGGCGTTGTGACAGCCACGGACCCGCAGGGTCAGTTGTGGCTGTGGAGGATCTCGTTGAGGCCGCCCCAGACCGCGTTGTTCGGGCGGGCCTCGACGGCGCCGGTGACCGAGTTGCGGCGGAAGAGGATGTTGCTGGCGCCCGAGAGCTCCAGGGCCTTCACGATCTGGCCGTCCGGGAGGGTGACGCGGGTGCCCGCGGTCACGTACAGGCCGGCCTCGACGATGCACTCGTCGCCCAGCGCGATGCCGACGCCCGCCTCGGCGCCGACGAGCGTGCGCTCGCCGATCGAGATGATCTGCTTGCCGCCGCCCGAGAGGGTGCCCATGGTGGACGCGCCGCCGCCGATGTCGGAGCCGTCGCCGACCACGACGCCCGCGGAGATCCGGCCCTCGACCATGGAGGTGCCGAGGGTGCCGGCGTTGAAGTTGACGAAGCCCTCGTGCATCACGGTGGTGCCCTCGGCGAGGTGCGCGCCGAGGCGGACGCGGTCCGCGTCGGCGATGCGCACGCCCTTGGGGGCGACGTAGTCCGTCATCCGGGGGAACTTGTCGATCGAGGTGACCTGGAGGTGCAGGCCCTCGGCGCGCGCGTTGAGGCGGACGGTCTCGACCTGGTCGACCGCGACCGGGCCGAGCGAGGTCCAGGCGACGTTGGCCAGCAGGCCGAAGACGCCGTCGAGGTTCTGGCCGTGCGGCTTGACCAGGCGGTGGCTGAGCAGGTGCAGGCGCAGGTACGCGTCGTGCGCGTCCAGCGGCTTGTCCTCCAGGGAGGAGATGATCGTGCGGACGGCTACGACCTCGACGCCGCGCACCGCGTCCGAGCGGATGGCCTTCGGCGCGGTCGCGCCGAGCAGCTCCACGGCCTGCTCGGCGGTGAGGCGCTCGGTGCCGGCCGGGCCGGGCTCGGCGACCAGCCGGGGGGCGGGGAACCAGGTGTCGAGGACGGTGCCGTCGGCGGCGATGGTGGCAAGTCCGGCGGCGACGGCGCCGGTGGTACGCGTAGCAGTCATGCCTGAAACCTAACCGGCGACGGCCCGCGGTTGCGAACCGGTCTCATGTGCCGGTCGCCGAGCCCCCGGCTCCGCCCCGTCACCCAGGGTTCGATGCCCGGCCCGAAGACCGCCCTCCCCCCCGTCCGCCAAGGCCGGGTCGGCATGGGCGACAGGCACCGGAAGACGGCCGGACAGCAGGGAAGGCCCCCGGCGCAAGCGCCGGAGGCCTTCCCTCACGCACATCTCAGACGTTGAAGCCGAGGGCGCGCAGCTGCTCGCGGCCATCGTCCGTGATCTTGTCCGGACCCCACGGGGGCATCCAGACCCAGTTGATGCGAAGTTCGTTGACGATGCCGTCCGTCGCCGACTTCGCCTGGTCCTCGATGACGTCCGTCAGCGGGCAGGCCGCAGAGGTGAGCGTCATGTCGAGGGTCGCGATGTTCGCGTCGTCGATGTGGATGCCGTAGATCAGGCCCAGGTTGACGACGTCGATGCCCAGCTCGGGGTCGACCACGTCGTAGAGGGCCTCGCGGACCTCTTCCTCGGTGGCCGGCTTGATCGACGCCTCGGGCGTCGCGTTGTCGGTCATGCCGTCTTCCTCTCCGCGTCGCCCAGCACCTGGGCGGTCGCGTCCTTCCAGGCCATCCAACTCAGCAGAGCACACTTCACGCGCGCGGGATACTTGGAGACACCGGCGAACGCGACCGCGTCCTCCAGCACCTCCTCCATCGCCTCGTCGGGCTCCAGCTTGCCCTTGGACTGCATCAGCTCCAGGAAAACGCTCTGGATCTTCTGCGCCTCGGCCAGCTTCTTGCCCACGAGCAGCTCGTTCAGTACGGACGCGCTGGCCTGGCTGATGGAGCAGCCCTGGCCCTCGTACGAGACATCGGTGAGCGTCTCGCCGTCGTACTTCACGCGGAGCGTGATCTCGTCGCCGCACGTCGGATTGACATGGTGCACCTCGGCGTCGCCGTCGCGCAGGCCACGCCCGTGCGGGTGCTTGTAGTGGTCCAGGATCAGTTCCTGGTACATCGAATCCAGCTTCACAGCGTCCTCTTCGCCCTCGTCGTCCTCTTCGCCGTCGGCATCCTCAGCCGAAGAAGTTCCGTACGTGCTCCAGCCCGTCGACCAGTGCGTCGACCTCGGCGGGAGAGGAGTACAGATAGAAAGACGCTCGCGTCGTCGCCGGAATTCCGTACCGCAGGCAGACCGGGCGGGCGCAGTGGTGTCCCACGCGGACGGCGATGCCCTGCTCGTCCAGCACCTGGCCGACGTCGTGCGGGTGAATGTCCCCGAGGACGAAGGAGATCGCGGCGCCGCGGTCCTCGGCCGTCATCGGGCCGATGATCCGCAGGTCGGGCACCTCCAGGAGGCGCTTGACCGCGTACTCGGTGATCGCGTGCTCGTGCGCGGCGATCTTGTCCATGCCGATCGCGGTCAGGTAGTCCACGGCCGCGCCGAGGCCGACGGCCTGGGCGATCGGGGGCGTGCCCGCCTCGAACTTGTGCGGCGCCGGGGCGTACGTCGAGGCGTGCATCGACACCGTCTCGATCATCTCGCCGCCGCCGAGGAACGGAGGCAGGTCCTCCAGCAGCTCCTGGCGGCCCCAGAGCACGCCGATACCGGTCGGGCCGCACATCTTGTGGCCGGTGAAGGCCACGAAGTCGGCGCCGAGCGCCTGGACGTCCAGCGGCATGTGCGGAGCGGCCTGCGAGGCGTCGATCAGCACCAGGGCGCCGACGTCCTGCGCGCGGCGGACGATCGCCTCGACCGGGTTGACCGTGCCCATGATGTTGGAGACCAGCGTGAAGGAGACGATCTTCGTCTTCTCCGTGATGACCTCTTCGATGTTGGACAGGTCGAGCCGGCCGTCGTCGGTGAGGCCGAACCACTTCAGCTTCGCACCGGTGCGCTGCGAGAGCAGCTGCCACGGCACGATGTTGGAGTGGTGCTCCATCTCCGTGATGGCGATCTCGGTGTCGCGGTCGACCCGGTAGGGCTCGTCCGCCCAGCCGAGCATGTTCGCGACCAGGTTGAGCGACTCCGAGGCGTTCTTGGTGAAGATCACCTCGTTGCGGCTCGGCGCGTTGATGAACGCGGCGACCTTGTCGCGAGCGCCCTCGTACAGCGCCGTGGCCTCCTCGGCGAGCACGTGCACGCCGCGGTGGACGTTGGCGTTGTGCTGCTCGTAGTACTCGTTCAGCGCGTCGAGCACCTGGCGCGGCTTCTGCGAAGTCGCCGCGTTGTCCAGGTAAACGATCTTCTTCCCGTCGTGGACCACACGATCCAGCAGGGGGAAGTCCTTGCGGATCGCCTCGGTGTCGAGGAGGCCGGGCAGCTGAGTCACGCGGTCGCGCCACCCTTCACATACTTGTCGTAACCCTCGGCTTCCAGCTGGTCGGCGAGCTCGGCGCCACCGGACTCGGCGATACGGCCGTTCGCGAACACGTGAACGAAGTCGGGCTTGATGTAGCGCAGGATGCGCGTGTAGTGCGTGATCAGCAGGGTGCCGACCTCACCGGACTCGCGGACCCGGTTGACGCCCTCCGAGACGACGCGCAGCGCGTCGACGTCCAGGCCGGAGTCGGTCTCGTCGAGGATCGCGATCTTCGGCTTCAGAAGCTCCAGCTGCAGGATCTCGTGGCGCTTCTTCTCACCGCCGGAGAAGCCCTCGTTGACGTTGCGCTCGGCGAAGGCCGGGTCCATCTGGAGCTGCTCCATGGCGGACTTGACCTCCTTCACCCAGGTACGCAGCTTCGGCGCCTCGCCGCGGATGGCGGTGGCCGACGTACGCAGGAAGTTGGACACCGAGACGCCGGGGACCTCGACCGGGTACTGCATGGCGAGGAACAGGCCGGCGCGGGCGCGCTCGTCTACGGACATCTCCAGGACGTCTTCGCCGTCGAGGGTCACGGTGCCACCGGTGATGGTGTACTTCGGGTGACCGGCGAGCGAGTACGCGAGGGTGGACTTGCCGGAGCCGTTCGGACCCATGATGGCGTGCGTCTCACCCTGCTTGACGGTGAGGTCGACGCCCTTGAGGATCTCGCGGGCCCCGTTCTCGGCCTCGACGGTGACGTGCAGGTCGTGGAT
This sequence comes from Streptomyces sp. NPDC003038, assembly GCF_040611115.1. NCBI lineage: Bacteria > Bacillati > Actinomycetota > Actinomycetes > Kitasatosporales > Streptomycetaceae > Streptomyces > Streptomyces sp. NPDC003038. The sequence goes on along the minus strand of NZ_JBEXNN010000009.1, from coordinate 166,566 downwards.
TTCAAGCGTTGCCATGGATACCTCAGGACTCCTGGGTGAGGGAGACGAGCACGTCGTCCCCTTCGATCTTTACGGGGTATACGGGTACGGGGCGCGTCGCGGGCAGACCCGACGGCTTGCCGGTGCGCAGGTCGAAGCTCGACCCGTGCAGCCAGCACTCGATCATGCAGTCCTCGACCTCACCCTCCGAGAGCGAGACGTTCGCGTGCGAGCAGATGTCGTTGATCGCGAACACCTCCCCCTCGGCGCGGACGATGGACACCGGCGTACCGTCGAGTTCCACCCGCTTGGGGGTGTTCTCCTCCAGCTCGCTCAGCGCACAGGCCTTGACGTAATTCATCAGACGGACGCCTGCAGCTCGGTCTCGATCCTCGTGAGCAGACGCTCCTCGATGTCCGGGACACCGATCTGCTGGACGAGCTCCGCGAAGAAGCCGCGCACGACCAGACGGCGGGCCTCGTCGGCCGGGATGCCGCGGGCCTGGAGGTAGAAGAGCTGCTCGTCGTCGAAGCGTCCGGTCGCGGAGGCGTGACCGGCTCCGACGATCTCGCCGGTCTCGATCTCCAGGTTCGGCACCGAGTCGACCCGCGCACCGTCCGTGAGGACGAGGTTGCGGTTCATCTCGTAGGTGTCGGTGCCCTCGGCGGTCTTCTCGATGAGGACGTCACCGATCCAGACCGCGTGGGCGTCCTGGCCCTGGAGCGCGCCCTTGTAGACCACGTGCGACTTGCAGTGCGGAGCACTGTGGTCGACCAGCAGGCGGTGCTCCTGGTGCTGGCCGGCGTCCGTGAAGTACAGGCCGAAGAGCTCGGCCTCGCCGCCGGGGCCGGCGTAGGTGACGCGCGGGTGCAGCCGTACGAGGTCGCCGCCGAAGGTGACCACGATCGACTTGAAGCTGGCGTCGCGGCCGATCAGGGCGTTGTGCTGGGAGACGTGCACGGCGGCGTCGTCCCAGTCCTGCACGGACACGACGGTGAGCTTGGCGCCGTCGCCGACGAGGAAGTCGACGTTGGCGGCGCGCACGCCGTCACCGGTGTGGTCGATGACGATGACGACCTCGGCGAAGGCCTTCACGTCGAAGACGGTGTGGCCGAAGGTGGTGCCGCCCTCGCCGTGCAGCGTGACGCGCACCGGCTCGGTCAGGACGGCTTCCTCGGGCACGGTCACGACCGTGGCCTTGGCGAAGGACGAGAACGCCTGGGCGGCGACCCGGTCCACCGGGGTGCCGGCCTTGCCGATGCGCGCGTCGCCGCGCTCCACCGACTCGACCGTGACGTTCTCGGGCGCGTCGATCTGGGCCTTCATGGTGCCGTTGGCGACCGCGGTGCCGTCGTGGAGACCACGCAGGCGTGCCAGCGGGGTGAAGCGCCACTCTTCCTCGCGGCCGTGGGGCACGGGGAAGTCCGCCACGTCGAAGGACGGGGGGGCGCTCATCCGGGTGGCGACGGTGGACTCGGCGGCCACCGCGATCGCGCCGGCGGTGGTCGAACCCGCCGGAATGTTCTGAGCCTCAGCCATGGCTGTCGTGTTGCTCACTCTCTTTTACGGACACTGCCTACGTCGTTGCGATCCTCGGTCCGCGGGGGACACGGACCGCGGAGCTGGTGGTGGGACGGCCGGGACTAACCGACCGAGCCCTCCATCTGCAGCTCGATCAGCCGGTTCAGCTCCAGCGCGTACTCCATCGGCAGCTCGCGCGCGATCGGCTCGACGAAGCCGCGCACGATCATGGCCATGGCCTCGAACTCGGTCAGGCCGCGGCTCATGAGGTAGAAGAGCTGGTCGTCGGAGACCTTGGAGACGGTCGCCTCGTGGCCCATGGACACGTCGTCCTCGCGGACGTCCACGTAGGGGTACGTGTCCGAGCGGGAGATCGTGTCGACCAGGAGCGCGTCACACAGCACGTTGGACTTCGAGCCGTGCGCGCCCTCGCCGATCTCGACCAGGCCTCGGTACGAGGTACGGCCGCCGCCTCGCGCCACCGACTTCGAGACGATGTTCGAGGAGGTGTTCGGCGCCATGTGGACCATCTTGGAGCCGGCGTCCTGGTGCTGGCCCTCGCCCGCGAAGGCGATGGACAGGGTCTCGCCCTTGGCGTGCTCGCCCATCAGGTAAACGGCCGGGTACTTCATGGTGACCTTGGAACCGATGTTGCCGTCAACCCACTCCATGGTCGCGCCCTCGTACGCCACGGCGCGCTTGGTGACCAGGTTGTAGACGTTGTTCGACCAGTTCTGGATGGTCGTGTAGCGGCAGCGGCCGCCCTTCTTCACGATGATCTCCACCACGGCGCTGTGCAGCGAGTCCGAGGAGTAGATCGGGGCGGTGCAGCCCTCGACGTAGTGGACGTACGCGTCCTCGTCGACGATGATCAGCGTCCGCTCGAACTGGCCCATGTTCTCCGTGTTGATACGGAAGTAGGCCTGGAGCGGGATGTCGACCTTGACGCCCTTGGGGACGTAGATGAACGAGCCGCCGGACCACACCGCGGTGTTCAGCGAGGCGAACTTGTTGTCGCCGACCGGGATGACCGTGCCGAAGTACTCCTGGAAGAGCTCCGGGTGCTCCTTGAGCGCGGTGTCCGTGTCGAGGAAGATGACGCCCTGCTCCTCCAGGTCCTCGCGGATCTGGTGGTAGACGACCTCGGACTCGTACTGGGCCGCGACACCGGCGACGAGGCGCTGCTTCTCCGCCTCGGGGATGCCGAGCTTGTCGTACGTGTTCTTGATGTCCTCCGGCAGGTCCTCCCACGAAGCGGCCTGCTTCTCGGTGGAGCGCACGAAGTACTTGATGTTGTCGAAGTCGATGCCCGAGAGGTCGGAACCCCAGTTGGGCATGGGCTTGCGGTCGAAGAGCTTGAGCCCCTTGAGACGGAGGTTCAGCATCCACTCCGGCTCGGACTTCTTCGCCGAGATGTCGCGGACGACTTCCTCGGACAGACCCCGCTTGGCAGCGGCGCCGGCCGCGTCGGAGTCGGCCCAGCCGTATTCGTAGGTGCCCAGGCCATCGAGCTCAGGGTGAGCAGTCTCCGTGGTCATGCGGGGTTCCTCCCGGCCGTACTTGCAGATACTGATGAGTCGGTCTGTGCTGCGCTCGCGCTTCGCGGAATGAACGTCGTGCACACTCCGTCGCCGTGGGCGATCGTGGCGAGGCGCTGCACATGCGTCCCGAGCAGACGGGAGAAGACCTCGGTCTCCGCCTCGCAGAGCTGCGGGAACTGCTCGGCCACGTGGGCGACCGGACAGTGGTGCTGGCAGAGCTGTTCACCGCTGTGCGGACCGGGAGCGCTCTTCGCCGTAGCAGCGTACCCGTCCGCGGTCAACGCCTGGGCAAGGGCCTTGGTGCGCTCCTCCGGGGCGGCCGCATCTACGGCTTCCCGGTAGGTCCGCGCCTGTGCTTCCATCCGCGCCCTCGCGAAGGCGGCGACGGCCGCCTCACCCTGCTCCCCGCCGCCGACGGACTGCGCGATCCAGCGCAGGGCATCCGCCGCGAGCGTGTCGTAGGACTGGTCGAAGGCGTCGCGGCCGCAGTCGGTGAGCGCGAAGACCTTGGCGGGCCGGCCCCGGGTGCGCGCGCCGTACACGCGCTGCTCACGGGGTGCGACCACGTCGTCGGCGACGAGCGTGTCGAGGTGGCGGCGGACGGCGGCCTGGGTCAGGCCCAGGCGTGCGGCGAGGTCGGCGACGGTGGACGGACCGTGGTCCAGGATGGACCGCGCGACCCGGTTGCGGGTTGACCGCTCTCCGGTCGCGAGCTCCCCCTGGGGGGTCTCGATCTGCCGTTCGCTGTATTTCACAACGCCATTGTTGCGTAAATAACCGAGCCCCGACAAGCCGTGACCGACGCCACCCCGGGTGGCCTCCATCACTAAGGGTTACCTTAGTTATCGACGCAGAGTTACATGGAGGGAGACGTTCCGCATTCGCGCCGAGCGTCCCCGCTGACCCGGCCGACGGCCCCCACCTGCGAAGCTCAGCCCGCGCGGCGCCGCGGCACGGTGGACGTCGGCTTCCGGAAAAGATCACTGAAACCGGCTGAGCCACCCGGGGCCCACCGGCTGAAAAGAGCTGTATTCGGCCTCCCTGAGCCCTCTGACCCGGGGACCCGGACCCCTTCCCCGGCTCCGTAGACTCAACACTCATGAGCAACGACCCCGCCGTGGAGATCCGCGGACTGGTGAAGCGGTACGGCCCCAAGACCGCGGTGGACGGCCTGGACCTCACCGTCCGCAAGGGCTCGGTCACCGCGGTCCTCGGTCCCAACGGCGCGGGCAAGACGACCACGGTGGAGTCCTGCGAGGGCTACCGCCGCCCGGACGCCGGCACCGTCCGCGTCCTCGGCCTCGACCCCGTCGCCCAGGCCGCGGCCCTGCGCCCCCGCATAGGCGTGATGCTCCAGTCCGGAGGCGTCTACTCCGGAGCCCGCGCCGTCGAGATGCTGCGCCACATGGCCAAGCTGTACGCCGACCCGCTCGACGTGGACACCCTGGTGGAACGCCTCGGCCTCGGCGGCTGCGGCCGCACCCCCTACCGCCGGCTCTCCGGCGGCCAGCAGCAGCGCCTGGCCCTCGCCATGGCCGTGGTCGGCCGCCCCGAACTCGTCTTCCTGGACGAGCCGACCGCCGGCCTGGACCCCCAAGCCCGCCGCGCGACCTGGGACCTCGTACGGGAACTGCGCGCCGACGGGGTCTGCGTCGTCCTCACCACCCACCACATGGACGAGGCCGAGCAGCTCTCGGACGAGGTCGCCATCGTGGACGCGGGCCGGGTCATCGCCCACGGCAGCCCCGAGCAGCTGTGCCGGGGCGGCGCCGAGAACACCCTGCGCTTCACCGGCCGCCCCTCCCTCGACCTCGCCTCGCTGCTGAAGGCGCTTCCCGACGGCACCCAGGCCGCCGAGCTCAACCCCGGCGTCTACCGGGTCACCGGCGACGTCCACCCGCAGCTGCTGGCCACCGTCGCCTCCTGGTGCGCGCAGCACGGCGTGATGCCGGACAGCCTCTCCGTGGAGCGGCACACCCTGGAGGACGTCTTCCTCGAACTGACTGGCAAGGAGCTGCGCGCATGAGCGCCGGTACGTTCACCCCCAGCCCGGGGGCGGCTCCCGTCTCCCGCATGATCCTCGCGCAGACGGCACTGGAGACCCGGATGCTGCTGCGCAACGGCGAGCAGCTGCTGCTGACCGTGATCATCCCCGCGCTGCTCCTGGTCCTGTTCTCGGCCGTCGACGTGGTCACCGTGCCCGTGCGCGAGGGCGGCACCGGGAAGTCCGTGGACTTCCTCGCGCCCGGCATCCTGGCCCTCGCCGTGATGTCCACCGCCTTCACCGGCCAGGCCATCGCCACCGGCTTCGACCGCCGCTACGGGGTCCTCAAGCGGCTCGCGGCCTCCCCGCTGCCACGCTGGGCGCTGATGGCCGCCAAGACCCTGTCGGTGCTGGTCACCGAGGTACTGCAGATCGCGCTGCTGACGGTGATCGCCTTCGCGCTGGGCTGGTCCCCGCAGGGTGACCCGCTGTCCGTGGCCGCGCTGATCCTCTTGGGCACCGCCGCGTTCTCCGGACTGGGGCTGCTGATGGCGGGCACGCTCAAGGCCGAGATGACCCTGGCCGCCGCCAATCTGGTGTTCCTGCTGCTGCTGGTCGGCGGCGGGGTGATCGTGCCGCTGGAGAAGTTCCCGGGCGCGGTGCAGTCCGTACTCGCCCTGCTGCCCATCACGGCCCTGTCGGACGGGCTGCGCGAGGTGCTCCAGCACGGGGGCTCCCTGCCCTGGGGGGACGCGGCTCTGCTCGCGGGCTGGGCGGTGCTCGGCCTGGGCGCCGCCGCGCGGCTCTTCCGCTGGGAGTGAGGCCTTTCGCCCCGGTCCGCCTTCCCGCGACTATGGACGCCTTCACCGATGAGTGCGCGGACCACGACGCCGGGGGGCGGAGATGGCGGAGCGAGAATCCGTTCTACGGCTGGACGGCCGATGGGCACGGGTCCGGGCCGGGGCCGTACCCGCGGAGCCGCAGGAGCGCGAGCGGCTGCTGGACGAGCTGATCGGCGCCCTGCGCACCCGCCCGGACGACCCCGAGTGCATCGCCCTGCTGGGGCTGCGCCTGGCGGACCGGGCCGCCCTGCGCTTCACCGGGGGCGACCGCGCGGGCGCGCTCGCCACGATCGAGGAGGGGCTGCGCAGCGCCGAGCGCGCGGCGCCGTACTCCCCCGAGTACGCCCGCTGGTACGCCCGCGGGCTGATCAACCACGGGGTGTGGCTCGCTTGGCCGCTGAGCGACGGGGCCCGACTGCCCCGGCACCCGCTGGGGCACACCGCCACCGGGGGCCCCAGCGCCATCGAGCGGGCCGCCGGCGAGCGCGCCCGGGATCTGACCCGGACCGCGGTCGAGGTGTGGAGGGGACTGGACCAGCGGGATCCGGTCAACCGGCGGGGTCTCGCGCAGGCGAAGGTGTTCCTCGGGGACCGGTTGGCGGAGCTGGGTTTCGCCGAGGACGCGGTGGCGTGGGCGGTGGACGCGGAGTCGGACTTCCGGCACCTCCTGCTCGCGGACCCCGGATCCGAGGCGGCCGCGGAGGCCGGGGAAGCCATCGACCACATCGACCGTCAGCTGGAACTGCGCCTGCGCTTCCTGGCCATGGACTCCTTGGCCGGCCTGCGCGCCGAGGGCCTGCTGCCCGAACGGCTGCTGCCCCGGGCCGTGGTGGCCGCCCGGATCCAGGGGGTGGCGGAGCCGGAGATCGCTGCCCGGCTGCACCTCGGCGAGGAGCAGGTGCGCACGATGCTGGAGGTCACGCCCTGGCGCGCGGTGTGGCGCGTCGAGGTGCGCGGCCCTGACGGACTGTGGAACGTACTGGAACATCCCTGGTACAGCGCGACAGACGTCAGAAACAGGACGGCCGAGGATGTAGGGGAGGAATTGGTACGGGGGTTCCTGGGCTCGGCGGACTGCCCGGGCGAGGGCGTCCCTTGGCGCATCCACCTGTGGTGGCACGAGGAAGGCGACCCCGCCGGGGCCCGGTTCCGCCGGGTCGTCGGCCCCGACGCCGCACCGCCCACCCCCTCGTGAAACTTTGCACAAGGCTCGGCATACGATAGTGGCCGTGTTGAACCCCCTCGCTTACATCGCCAGCCGCTGGACTCCGTCACCCCGGACCGTCCGGCGGGCCGCGTTCGCCGCGCTCCTCATGAGCGTGGCCATCGTCGTCACCGGCGGCGCGGTGCGGCTGACCGGATCCGGTCTCGGCTGCGACACCTGGCCCAAGTGCACCGACGACAGCCTGTTCGCGACGCCGGCTCAGGGCTTCCACGGCGCCATCGAGTTCGGCAACCGGATGCTGACGTACGTGCTCTCCGCGGCCGTCGGCTGGGCCATCATCGCGGCGCGCTCGGCCAAGCCGTGGCGCCACTCGCTCACCCGGCTCGGCTGGATCCAGTTCGTCATCGTGATGTCCAACGCCGTACTCGGCGGCATCACCGTCAAGACGGGGCTCAACCCGTACAGCGTGGCCGGGCACTTCCTGCTCGCCACCGCCCTGATCGCGGTCACCACCCTCACCTGGCAGCGCACCCGCGAGGGCGACGGCGTCCCGCGGCCGCGCGTGCCCGGCCCCGTGCGCAAGCTGTCGTGGGCACTGATCGCGACCACCTTCGTACTGATCGCGGCGGGCACCGTCGTCACCGGTTCCGGCCCGCACGCGGGAGACAGCAGTGAGATCGAGCGGATGCCGGTCGACTGGTCCTCCGTCGCCCACGTCCACGCCGTCGCCGCCTGGGTGGTGTGCGCTCTCGCCGTCGCGATGTGGCTGGTGCTGCGGGTGGTCGACGCCCCCGCCGACACCCGGGCCCGCGCCCGGGACCTGCTGATCGTGCTGCTGGCGCAGGGCGGCATCGGCTACGTGCAGTTCTTCACCGAGCTGCCCGAGCTCCTCGTCGCCGCCCACATGCTCGGCTCCTGCCTGGTGTGGATCGCGGTGCTCCGCGTCGCGCTGAGCCTGCGCGAGCGGCCGGCGGCGAAGGCGGAGGTCCCGGCCCAGGGCGACCCGCAGCTCTCGGCCGTCTGACGGATCGGATCGGGTCTGATCGGGTCCGTCTGATCTGGTCTGACCGGGTCGGGTCGACGGCACGGGCATCCGGCGCCCCCGCGCTCAGACCCGTTCGTCCAGCCGGTAGACGCGGCGGGCATTGCCCGCCGCGACCATCGCGGCCACCCGCTCCGCGTCCCGCCAGGACCAGGCCCCCTCGCCGACCCAGCCCCCCAGCACCCGGCTCAGCGCCTCCCGGAACACCAGGGCGCCCACCGCGTGGAGTTCCGGCAGCTGCCGTCCGCCGCTGGAGTACAGCAGCTTCCCGAAGGGCGCCCGTTCCAGCAGCTCGGCCAGGACCACCGCGGCCCGGCCCCCGGCCTGCCCGAGGGCCGCGCCGACATCGGCGTGGACGTGCGGGAAGGCCGACGCGAGCTCCGCGGCGTGCCGGTGGTACGGATACCCGCCGAGCAGGACCAGCTGGGTGCCCAGGCCGGCGGTGGCCCGTACGAAGTCCGTCAGCAGCGCGGGATCGGTCCGGTCCGGGCACTCCCCCGGCTCCCCGGTGCCCGTGCCCGTGTGCAGCTGGAGCGGCAGCCCGGACGCCACCGCGCTCCACAGCAGATGCCGCAGGAGTACGGGGTCCCGTACGGCCGTGCCCTTGGAGCGCCGCGCCAGCCACCGCCCGGCCGCCCCGCGTACCTCGCCGGGGCCGGGCGGACCGGGTGCGAGGGCCAGCGTGGCGGCGTATCCCGGGCGGGAGCCGCAGGTGAAGGCCGCGGCGCCGGCGGCGGCGTGGTGGACGGCCCCGGAGAGGTTGGCGAGGAAGGCGGCCACCGTCCCGGAGGTGTCGGCGACCTGCTCGGCCAGGAGTTCCAGCCGGACGACCTCGAAGGCCTCGGCGTCCCCCGCGAGCGCCAGCTCCTTGGGCCCGGCGAGGTCGCCGGGCGCTCCGGTGTCGACCAGGTAGGCGGCGACTCCCGACCCCCGCAGCAGGCGCCGCCCGGCTTCGACGGCCCCCAGCTCGCGGCGCCGGGCCAGGTAGCGGGCGGGCGCGCAGTGCGGCTCCAGCCCGAGCAGCGGCGGGCACCAGCGGCGCACCGCGAAACCGGTCTGGGTGTCGAAGAAGGTGGTGCCGGCGGCGGGCGGGCCCGCCGAGCGGACCAGCTGGGCCTCGAAGGTGCCGAGGCCCAGCTCGGTACGGAGCACTCCGTGGCAGTACTGGTCCACCAGGGGCGGCGTTTCGATCATCCGGGCATCCCGTTGCGGACGTGAGGAAGGGGCTTCCACACGTCCTAACGGGTGAGCGGGGTGCGAGGTGTTGCTCGCGCTGTTGACCGAGGGGGCACTGCGGGGTTCCTCGCGGGGGGAGTCCGGGGGAGGATCAGGCGGCCCGGTTCGCCGGGCCGCCGAGCTGGATGCCCGCCATGCGGGTCCACTCGTACGGGCCGGTGCGCACCCGGGCGGCCAGCTCTCCGTCGAACTCCTCGTGGAGGGTGAGCGAGGCCTTCTCGGCGGCCAGCCGGGCGATGGCGTGGGTCGGGGCCACCAGGTCGCCCCAGCCGCCGTCCTTGCCCACGAGCACGATCCGCGTACCGGCCTGGCCGAGGTGGGCGAGCTGGCCGTCGGCGCCACCGTGCTCCGCGGCGAAGGCGGTGATCTGCCGGGCGAGCCTCGCCGCCTTGCGGTCCTGCTTCTTGGCCGCCGTGCCGGCGGTCTCTGCGCTGTCTGCGCGATCTGCGGTGTCTGCCATATACGACATGCTACCGGCGGGTAATCACCTGAGGAAGGGATCCACGGCCACCGCCACGAAGAGCAGCGACACATAGGTGATGGACCAGTGGAACAGGCGCATCTCCTTGAGCTTCGCGCCCGTCAGGCCGGACTTCGCCCGGGCGTGCAGGGCGTGCGCCTCCCACAGCCACCAGCCGCCGGCCAGCAGCGCGACCGAGGTGTAGAACCAGCCGGTGTACCCCAGCGGGGTCAGCAGCAGCGAGACCGCCACCATCACCCAGCTGTAGAGGACGATCTGGCGCGCCACGACCCTGTTGCCGGCCACGACCGGAAGCATCGGCACGCCGACCCGCGCGTAGTCGTCCTTCACCTTCATCGACAGCGGCCAGTAGTGCGGCGGCGTCCAGAAGAAGATGACGAGGAAGAGGATGACCGCGGCCCAGGAGACCTCGTTCTTGACCGCGGACCAGCCGATGAGAACCGGCATGCAGCCCGCGATGCCGCCCCAGACGATGTTCTGGGCGGTGCGCCGCTTCAGCAGCATCGTGTAGACCACGACGTAGAAGAGGAGCGCGCCGAGCGCGAGGGCGGCCGACAGCCAGTTGACGAGCAGACCGAAGAACAGGGTGGAGACCACCGCGAGGGTGATGCCGAAGACCAGGCATTCACGGGGACTGACCATGCCGGTCACCAGCGGCCGCCCGGCGGTCCGGTCCATCAGCGCGTCGATGTCGCGGTCGATGTACATGTTCAGCGCGTTGGCGCCGCCCGCCGACAGGTAACCGCCGAAGCAGGTCGCCAGGACCAGCCACAGCGACGGCACGCCCTGTTCGGCGAGGAACATCACCGGCACGGTCGTGATGAGCAGCAGCTCGATGATCCGCGGCTTGGTCAGTGCCACAAAGGCCATGACCCGGGCCCGGAACGGCCGCTGACCGGAGCTCGCCCCGAGCGCTCCCACGGCCCCGCGGGCACGGGCGGTGCCCCCACCCGCTGGACGGGATTCGACGGCCGTCACGCACACCCCTGACAGAGAATCCAGCAAGCACCGACTCGGGCCGTTCACGACATGAAGGTCCGGTAAAGGCTTGCGCGTACCACGCCACTCTAGACGTTGCCCTTGGGCCGCCTTGCGCGGGGGTCGCCCCGTGTTGGGTTCGATCCGGGCTCCGCCGGGCAGGCAGACAGGGGCCGACGACGTAGTGACGTACTGCGGGCACTCGAATAGCTGCACGCCGTGGCGGGGGTAGGCTCGGAATCGCGCCGGTGCACCGTTCGTCACCGGGAACAGACATGTGGAGAGGAGCCCTGACCAACGGTGAGCACCAAGCCGACCACCACAGAGCTCGAGTGGACCGAACTGGACCAGCGGGCCGTCGACACCGCCCGCATCCTGGCCGCTGACGCGGTCCAGAAGGTCGGAAACGGCCACCCCGGTACGGCGATGAGCCTGGCCCCCGCCGCGTACACCCTCTTCCAGAAGGTGATGCGGCACGATCCGGCGGACCCCGAGTGGGTCGGCCGCGACCGCTTCGTGCTCTCCGCGGGGCATTCGTCCCTCACCCTGTACACCCAGCTGTACCTGGGCGGGTTCGGGCTCGAACTGGACGACCTCAAGGCGTTCCGCACCTGGGGCTCCAAGACCCCCGGCCACCCGGAGTACGGCCACACGGCCGGCGTCGAGACCACCACCGGTCCGCTGGGCCAGGGTGTGGCCAACGCGGTGGGCATGGCCATGGCCGCCCGCTACGAGCGCGGCCTGTTCGACCCGGAGGCCGCCCCGGGCACCTCCCCGTTCGACCACATGATCTACGCGATCGCGGGCGACGGCTGCCTCCAGGAGGGCATCTCCCACGAGGCGTCCGCGCTGGCGGGCCACCAGAAGCTCGGCAACCTCGTGCTGCTGTGGGACGACAACCACATCTCCATCGAGGGTGACACGGAGACGGCCGTCTCCGAGGACACCGTCGCGCGCTACGAGGCGTACGGCTGGCACGTCCAGCGCGTCGCGCAGCAGGAGAACGGCGACCTCGACCCGAAGGCGCTGTTCCAGGCGCTCCAGGCCGCCAAGGCCGAGACGGAGCGCCCGTCCTTCATCGCGGCCCGCTCGATCATCGCCTGGCCCGCCCCGCACGCCCAGGGCACCGAGGCCTCGCACGGTTCCGCGCTCGGCAACGACGAGGTCGCCGCCACCAAGCGCGTCCTCGGCTTCGACCCGGAGCAGACCTTCGAGGTCTCCGACGAGGTCATCGCGCACACCCGCAAGGCGCTGGACCGCGGCCGCGAGGCCAAGGCCGCGTGGGAGAAGGACTTCTCCGCCTGGCGCACCGCGAACCCGCAGCGCGCCACGGAATTCGACCGCATCAACGCCAACGAGCTGCCCGCGGGCTGGGAGGACAAGCTCCCCGTCTTCGAGCCCGGCAAGGGCGTCGCCACCCGCGCGGCCTCCGGCAAGGTGCTCGAAGCGCTCGGCGCGGTCATCCCGGAGCTGTGGGGCGGCTCCGCCGACCTCGCCGGCTCCAACAACACCACCATCGACAAGAGCTCCTCGTTCCTGCCGGTGGGCAACCCGCTGCCGGAGGCCGACCCGTACGGCCGCACCATCCACTTCGGCATCCGCGAGCACGCCATGGCCGCGGCCATGAACGGCATCGCGCTGCACGGCCACACCCGCGTCTACGGCGGCACCTTCCTGGTGTTCTCCGACTACATGCGCAACGCCGTCCGCCTGTCCGCGCTGATGCACGTGCCGGTGACGTACGTGTGGACGCACGACTCCATCGGTCTCGGCGAGGACGGCCCGACCCACCAGCCGGTCGAGCACATCGCCGCGCTGCGCGCCATCCCGGGCCTGAACGTGGTCCGCCCGGCCGACGCGAACGAGACCGCCATCGCCTGGCGCGAGATCCTCAAGCGTCACACCAAGGTGTTCGGCAAGGGCGCCCCGCACGGCCTGGCGCTGACCCGCCAGGGCGTGCCGACGTACGAGGCGAACGAGAACGCCGCCAAGGGCGGTTACGTACTGTTCGAGGCCACGGGCCCCCAGGGCGAAGCCGCTGACGCCGAGGTCATCCTCATCGGCACCGGTTCCGAGGTCCAGCTCGCCGTCGCCGCGCGCGAGGCGCTCCAGGCCGAGGGCATCCCGGCCCGCGTGGTCTCGATGCCGTCGGTCGAGTGGTTCGAGGAGCAGGACCAGGCGTACAAGGACAGCGTCCTGCCGCCCTCCGTCAAGGCGCGCGTCGCGGTCGAGGCGGGCATCGGCCTGACCTGGCACCGTTACGTCGGCGACGCGGGCCGGATCGTGTCGCTGGAGCACTTCGGTGCCTCCGCCGACGGCGCCGTGCTGTACCGCGAGTTCGGCCTCACCGCCGAGGCCGTCACCGCGGCCGCCAGGGAATCGATCGCCGCCACCGCGCGCTGACGCCGGTACAGAACCGAAGTAGGAGATGTAACCCATGACAGACGCACTCAAGCGCCTTTCCGACGAGGGCGTGGCGATCTGGCTGGACGACCTGTCCCGCAAGCGCATCACGTCCGGCAACCTGGCCGAGCTCATCGACCAGTCGCACGTGGTCGGTGTCACCACCAACCCGGCGATCTTCCAGAAGGCGATCAGCGGCGGCGAGGGGTACGAGCAGCAGCTCGCCGACCTCGCGGTCCGCCGGGTCACCGTGGAAGAGGCCCTGCGCATGATCACGACGGCGGACGTCCGTGACGCCGCCGACATCCTGCGCCCGGTGTACGACCGCACCGACGGCCAGGACGGCCGCGTGTCGATCGAGGTCGACCCGCGCCTGGCGCACAGCACCGCGGCGACCATCGCCGAGGCCAAGCAGCTGGCCTGGCTGGTGGACCGCCCGAACACGCTCATCAAGATCCCGGCGACCAGGGCCGGCCTGCCGGCGATCACCGAGGTCATCGGCAAGGGCATCAGCGTCAACGTCACGCTGATCTTCTCGCTGGAGCGCTACCGCGAGGTCATGGACGCGTACCTGGCGGGTCTGGAGAAGGCCAAGGCCGCCGGCCTGGACCTCTCCCTGATCCACTCGGTCGCCTCCTTCTTCGTCTCCCGCGTGGACAGCGAGATCGACAAGCGCCTCGACGCGATCGGCACCGACGAGGCCAAGGACCTCAAGGGCAAGGCGGCGCTCGCCAACGCCCGCCTGGCCTACGAGGCGTACGAGGAGGTCTTCTCCTCGGACCGCTGGACCGCCCTGGAGCGCGTCGGCGCCAACAAGCAGCGTCCGCTGTGGGCCTCGACGGGCGTCAAGGACCCGGCGTACAAGGACACCCTGTACGTGGACGACCTGGTCGCCCCCAACACGGTGAACACCATGCCGGAGGCCACGCTGGAGGCCGCCGCCGACCACGGCCGCATCACGGGCGACACCGTGCGCGGCACCTACGAGCAGGCCCGCGCCGAGCTCGACGCGGTCGCGAAGCTGGGCATCTCGTACGACGATGTGGTGCAGCTGCTCGAGGACGAGGGCGTCGAGAAGTTCGAGGCGTCCTGGAACGACCTGCTGAAGTCGACCGAGGCGGAGCTCGTCCGTCTCGCCCCCGCGGAGGACTGAGTAACTTGTCGGTAAACGGAGCGAACCCGCTTCGTGACGCACAGGACCGGCGGCTCCCGCGCATCGCGGGGCCGTCCGGCCTGGTCATTTTCGGCGTTACGGGTGACCTGTCGCGCAAGAAGCTGATGCCTGCCGTCTACGACCTGGCCAACCGGGGCCTGCTCCCGCCCGGCTTCTCGCTGATCGGGTTCGCCCGCCGCGAGTGGCAGGACGAGGACTTCGCGCAGGAGGTCCACGACGCCGTCAAGCAGCACGCCCGTACGCCCTTCCGCGAAGAGGTGTGGCAGCAGCTGGTCCAGGGCTGCCGCTTCGTCCAGGGCGACTTCGACGACGACCAGGCGTTCGAGACGCTGAAGGCGACGATCGAGGAGCTGGACAAGGCACAGGGCACCGGCGGCAACTTCGCCTTCTACCTGTCCGTCCCGCCGAAGTTCTTCCCCCAGGTCGTCGCCCAGCTCAAGAAGCACGGGCTCGCGGACCAGAAGGAGGGCTCCTGGCGCCGCGCGGTCATCGAGAAGCCGTTCGGGCACGACCTGACCAGTGCGCAGGAGCTCAACCAGCTCGTGCACGACGTCTTCCCGCCCAACGAGGTCTTCCGGATCGACCACTACCTGGGCAAGGAGACCGTCCAGAACATCCTGGCGCTCCGCTTCGCCAACACCATGTTCGAGCCGATCTGGAACCGGTCGTACGTCGACCACGTGCAGATCACGATGGCCGAGGACATCGGCATCGGCGGCCGGGCCGGGTACTACGACGGCATCGGCGCGGCCCGTGACGTCATCCAGAACCACCTGCTCCAGCTGCTCGCGCTGACGGCGATGGAGGAGCCCGGCTCCTTCCACCCCAAGGCGCTGGTGGCCGAGAAGCTCAAGGTGCTGACCGCCGTGGAGCTGCCCGAGGACCTGGGCAAGCACACGGTGCGCGGCCAGTACTCGGCGGCGTGGCAGGGCGGCGAGAAGGTCGTCGGGTACCTGGAAGAGGACGGTATCGACCCCAAGTCGAAGACCGACACCTACGCGGCCATCCGGCTGGAGATCAACAACCGCCGCTGGGCGGGCGTGCCGTTCTACCTGCGGACCGGCAAGCGCCTGGGCCGCCGGGTGACCGAGATCGCGGTGGTGTTCAAGCGCGCCCCGTACCTCCCGTTCGAGTCGGGCGCGACCGAGGAGCTCGGGCAGAACGCCCTGGTCATCCGGGTCCAGCCGGACGAGGGCGTGACGGTCCGCTTCGGTTCCAAGGTTCCGGGCACCTCCATGGAGGTCCGGGACGTCACGATGGACTTCGCCTACGGCGAGTCCTTCACGGAGTCGAGCCCCGAGGCGTACGAGCGGCTCATCCTCGACGTGCTCCTCGGCGACGCGAACCTCTTCCCGCGTCACCAGGAAGTCGAACTGTCCTGGAACATCCTCGACCCGATCGAGCAGTACTGGGACAAGCACGGCAAGCCCGCCCAGTACCCGGCGGGCACCTGGGGGCCGGTCGAGGCGGATGAGATGCTCGCACGAGACGGACGGAGCTGGCGCCGGCCATGAAGATCGATCTCACGGAGACCAACTCCAGCAAGATCAACGCCGCGATGGTGCAGGCACGCCGGGACATCGGCACGCCGGCCATCGGCATGGTCCTCACGCTGGTGATCGTGACCGACGAGGAGAACGCGTACGACGCGCTCAAGTCGGCGAACGACGCGTCCCACGAGCACCCCTCGCGGATCGTCGTCGTCATCAGGCGGGTCAGCCGCTCGCCGCGCAGCCGCCGCGACGCCCGTCTCGACGCGGAGATCCGCGTCGGGGCGGACTCCGGCACCGGCGAAACGGTCGTACTCCGCCTTCACGGCGAACTGGTCGACCACGCCCAGTCGGTGGTTCTCCCCCTTCTGCTGCCGGACGCCCCCGTGGTCGTCTGGTGGCCGGACGGCGCCCCGACGGACCTGGCGGGCGACCCGCTCGGTGCGCTCGGCCAGCGCCGGATCGCGGACACGTACTCCTGCGAGGACCCGATCGGGGCGCTCGCCGCCCGGGCGACGGCCTACGCCCCCGGGGACACGGACCTGTCCTGGACCCGGATCACCCCGTGGCGCTCCATGCTGGCCGCCGCGCTGGACCAGCAGACCCTTTCGGTCGGCTCCGCGATCGTCGAGGGCGAGGACGAGAACCCGAGCTGCGAACTGCTGGCCATGTGGCTGGCGGACCGGCTCCAGGTCCCCGTCAAGCGCACGCTGTCCTCCGGGCCGGGGCTGACGGCCGTACGCCTGGAGACCAAGGACGGCGCGATCGTCCTGGACCGGGCGGACGGATCCCTGGCCACGCTGTGCATGCCGGGGCAGCCCGACCGTGCGGTGGCGCTCAAGCGCCGCGACACGGCCGAGCTCCTGGCGGAGGAGCTGCGCAGGCTGGACCCGGACAACACCTACGAGTCCGCGCTGAAGTTCGGCGTGGCGAGGCTGGAGGCCGAGTCCGCGGCGGACGCTCCGGCGAAGGCCGAGGCTCAGGCAAAGGCCGAGGCTCAGGCGAAGGCCGAGGCTCCGCCCGCGAAGTCGGCCCCCAAGCCGGCTCCCAAGCCGGCCAAGAAGGCCGCGGCCAAGTAGCCGGCCCTGCGGGGCCTTCCCCCACCCTGCCCCGTCCCGAAACCGGGCTGTGCCCGGACCGGTCCTCAAACGCCGGACAGGCTGACGACCAGCCTCGCCGGCGTTTGAGGCACGGGGGGCCGGGCGGGAGCCCCGGGAAGCGGGCCGCGCGGCCGCACCCACCGGAACGACCAAGAAGGCGGCAACAGCATGGGTATGACGACTCCCCAGGTCGTCGTCCACCGGGACAAGGAGCTGATGGCCCAGGCCGCGGCGGCCCGGCTCATCACCAAGATCGTGGACGCGCAGACGGCCCGCGGCACCGCGTCCGTGGTCCTCACCGGCGGCCGCAACGGCAACGGACTGCTCGCGGCGCTCGCCGCCGCCCCGGCCCGGGACGCCATCGACTGGTCCCGGCTGGACCTGTGGTGGGGCGACGAGCGGTACGTCCCCGCCGACGACCCCGAGCGCAACCACACCCAGGCCCGCGAGGCCCTCCTCGACACCGTCCCGGTGGACCCGGCCCGCGTGCACGCCATGCCCGCCTCGGACGGCCCGTACGGGACCGACGTGGACGCGGCGGCGGCCGCCTACGCCGCCGAACTGGCGAAGGCGGCGGGCCCGGAGGACCACGGACCGGTGCCCCGCTTCGACGTGCTGATGCTCGGCGTCGGCCCGGACACCCACGTGGCCTCCCTCTTCCCCGAGCATCCGGCGGCCCGCGAGACCGAGCGCATGGTCGTCGGCGTCCACGGCGCCCCGAAGCCCCCGCCCACCCGGATCTCCCTCACCTTCCCGGCGATCCGGGCGGCCCGCGAGGTCTGGCTCCTGGCGGCGGGCGGGGACAAGGCCGGCGCGGTGGCCATCGCCCTCGGCGGCGCGGGCGAGGTCCAGGCACCGGCGGCGGCCGCCTACGGCCGCTCCCGCACGCTGTGGCTGCTGGACCGCGCGGCGGCGGCGAAACTCCCCGCGGGGATGTACCCGCCGGCCTCGGCCTAGGCTTCCGGACAAAAGAGCGCGAGCGCGAGCGGAGCGCCCCCCACCGTCGAGGTGCGGGGCGCTCCGCCGTCCGTACGGGGAGGCCTCAGCCGCGGCCGCGCAGCTCGCGGTACGTGGCCACCAGTGCCTTCGTCGAGGGGTCCATGCCGGGCACGTCCGCGCCCTCCGTCAGCGCCGGTTCGATTCTCTTGGCGAGGACCTTGCCGAGCTCGACGCCCCACTGGTCGAAGGAGTCGATGTTCCACACCGCGCCCTGTACGAACACCTTGTGCTCGTACAGCGCGATCAGCTGTCCCAGCACCGCCGGGGTGAGCTCGGCGGCCAGGATCGTGGTCGTCGGGTGGTTCCCCTGGAAGGTCTTGTGCGGGACCAGCGGCTCGGGGGCTCCCTCCGCCCGCACCTCCTGCGGCGTCTTGCCGAAGGCCAGCGCCTGCGTCTGCGCGAAGAAGTTCGCCATCAGCAGGTCGTGCTGGGCCGCGAGCGACGGCGACAGCTCGGCGACCGGTCGCGCGAAGCCGATGAAGTCGGCGGGGATCATCCGCGTGCCCTGGTGGATGAGCTGGTAGTAGGCGTGCTGCCCGTTGGTGCCGGGGGTGCCCCACACCACGGGGCCCGTCTGCCATTCCACCGGATGGCCGTCCCGGTCCACGGACTTGCCGTTGGACTCCATGTCCAGCTGCTGCAAGTACGCGGTGAACCGCGACAGGTAGTGGCTGTACGGGAGCACGGCGTGCGACTGGGCGTCGAAGAACGCGCCGTACCAGATGCCCAACAGCCCCAGCAGCAGCGGGGCGTTCTGCTCCGCGGGCGCCGTGCGGAAGTGGCGGTCCATCTCGGCGAAGCCGCCCAGCATCGCGCGGAAGGCGTCCGGGCCGATGGCGATCATCAAGGAGAGCCCGATGGCCGAGTCGAAGGAGTAGCGTCCGCCGACCCAGTCCCAGAACTCGAACATGTTGGCCGGATCGATGCCGAAGTCGGTGACCTTCTCACCGTTGGTGGACAGGGCCACGAAGTGGCGGGCCACCGCGTCGGGGTCGCCGCCGAGGCCCGCCAGCAGCCACTCACGGGCCGCGGTGGCGTTGGTGATGGTCTCGATCGTCGTGAAGGTCTTGGAGGCGATGATGAACAGCGTCTGGGCCGGGTCCAGGTCGTGCAGCGCCTCGTGCAGGTCCGCTCCGTCCACGTTGGAGACGAAACGCAGGGTCAGGTCGCGGTCGGTGAAGGCGCGCAGGGCCTCGTACGCCATCGCCGGACCGAGGTCGGAGCCGCCGATGCCGATGTTGACGACGTTCTTGATGCGCCGGCCGGTGAAGCCGGTCCACTTCCCGGACCTGACCTGGTCGGAGAAGGCCGCCATCTTGTCGAGGACGGCGTGCACGCCGGGTACGACGTTCTCTCCGTCCACCTCGACGACCGCGTCCTGCGTGGCGCGCAGGGCGGTGTGCAGGACCGCCCGGTCCTCGGTCGTATTGATCTTCTCGCCGCGGAACATGGCCTCGCGCAACTCGGCCACGCCGGTAGCCGACGCCAGCTCGCGCAGCAGTTCCAGCGTCTCGTCGGTCACGAGGTGCTTCGAGTAATCGATGTGCAGGTCACCGGCCCGCAACGTGTAGCCGGTGCCCCGGCCCGGATTCGCCTCGAACAGCTCCCGCAGATGCGTCTGCCCGAACTCATCCCGGTGCTTGCCGAGTGCCAGCCACTCGGGCATCCGGTTGAGCTTCGTACGTCCCTCCCGTCGCCCACCACCACCCTCGCTTGACGCGCTTCGCGCGGCGGCCTGCATTGCGTTCATCTCGGACATCAACCCACTTCTTCCGTCCTGTCGTGCCCCGCCAATCCCCAAACCTAAGGGATCGGAAGCGGCTGTGTGTGACACCGCCTTCGGCGTGGGGCGCACGCGAAAGAGGCCCGGTCCCGCAGGAGAAGACTCCTGTGGGACCGGGCCTCACGTCACACGTTCACTCGGTAGTTTCAGATCTCGCCGCGGAGTTTGGCGAGCGCCTCCGCGAGGATCGCCTCGCCGTCGGCGTCCGTGCGCCGTTCCCGTACGTACGCCAGGTGCGTCTTGTACGGTTCCGTGCGCGGCGGCGCGGGCGGGTTGTCCCGGTCCTGGCCTGCCGGGAAGCCGCAGCGCGGGCAGTCCCAGGTGTCCGGCACCTGCGCGTCGCTGGCGAAACTCGGCTGTGTCTCGTGCCCGTTCGAGCACCAGAAGGAGATGCGCAGGCGGGGCGCGGATTCCCCGCGCTCGGCCTCACCCATCGGCCCCGCTCCGACCCGACTACCACGGATCGCGTTGCCACTTGCCACGGTCGTAACTCCCTGCGTGATGGTGCAGCCAAGCCTGAGTGGAATTCCTCATGATAGGCCGGGCCGAGCCGACCAAACCGCCGGAATGGCCAGAACGGTCAGCTGCTCGCCTTCATCAGCAGGCCGAGCGCCAGGATGCACGCGAACCACAACAGGCCGACGACGACGGTGATGCGGTCCAGATTGCGCTCCGCGACGGAGGAACCGCCGACCGACGACTGCATACCGCCGCCGAACATGTCGGAAAGGCCGCCGCCCTTGCCCTTGTGCATCAGCACGAGCAGCATCAGCAGGGCACTGAAGACGATCAGGGCGATCGAGAACCCCATAATCACGGCTGATTCCTACTTTCTGGCTTTTCTGGCTTTCCGGCTTTGCTGGGATGTGCGCGGGGGCCAGCGGCTGATGGCTCAGCCTCTGGCCCCCGCAAGGGTACGACGGATCCGCCCTACCGCATACTCACAGTGGTGCTCACTGGTCGCGGAAGCGGACGATCTTGACGAACTCGTCCGCGTCCAGCGCCGCGCCGCCGATCAGGGCGCCGTCGACGTCGGGCTGGGCCATGATCGCCGCGATGTTCCCGGACTTCACCGAGCCGCCGTACTGGATGCGGACCTTGTCGGCCAGCTCCTGCGAGTAGAGCTCGGCGAGGCGGCCGCGGATCGCACCGCAGACCTCCTGGGCGTCCTCGGGGGTGGCGACCTCGCCGGTCCCGATCGCCCACACGGGCTCGTACGCGATCACGATGGACTCGATCTGCTCGGCCGGGATGTCCTTGAGGCCGCCGTCGAGCTGGTTCAGCGTGTACTGGACCTGCTGGTCGGCCTTGCGGACGTCCAGGCCTTCGCCGACGCACAGGATCGGGGTGAGGCCGTGCCGGTAGGCGGCCTTGACCTTGGCGTTGCAGATCTCGTCGGTCTCACCGTGGTACTGGCGGCGCTCGCTGTGGCCGACGGCCACGTACGTGCACTTCAGCTTCGCCAGCATGGCGCCGGAGATTTCACCGGTGTAGGCGCCGGAGTCGTGCGCGGAGATGTCCTGGGCGCCGTACTTGATCTTCAGCTTGTCGGCTTCGACCAGGGTCTGGACCGAGCGGAGGTCGACGAAGGGCGGCAGGACCGCGACCTCGACGGCGTCGTAGTCCTTGTCGTTGAGCGAGAAGGCGAGCTTCTGGGTATGGGCGATGGCCTCGAGGTGGTTGAGGTTCATCTTCCAGTTGCCCGCCATCAGCGGGGTGCGGGTGGTCATTGGGGGTCAGCCCTCCAGGGCGGCGAGGCCGGGGAGCGTCTTGCCCTCGAGGTATTCGAGGGAAGCGCCACCGCCGGTGGAAATGTGGCCGAAAGCGTTCTCGTCGAAGCCCAGTGTGCGCACGGCCGCGGCCGAGTCTCCGCCGCCGACGACGGTGAAGGCGCTGCTGTCGACGAGGGCCTGGGCGATGGCCTTGGTGCCATGGGCGTAGTCGGGGTGCTCGAAGACGCCCACCGGACCGTTCCAGAAGACGGTCTCGGCGTCGGCGATCTTCGACGCGTACAGCTCGCGCGTCTTGGGGCCGATGTCCAGGCCCTCCTTGTCGGCGGGGATCTTGTCCGCGTCGACGGTGACGTACTGGGCCGGGGTCTTGCCCTTGAGGTCCGGGAAGTCGGCCGAGGCCAGGATGTCGACCGGGAGGATCAGCTCGACGCCGGTCTCCTCGGCCCGCTTCATGTACTCCTTGACGACGGCGACCTGGTCCTTCTGGAGCAGGGAGATGCCGACCTCGAAGCCCTTGGCGTAGAGGAAGGTGTACGCCATGCCGCCGCCGATGAGGATGCGGTCGGCCTTGCCGAGGAGTTGGTCGATGACGGCGAGCTTGTCGGAGACCTTGGCGCCGCCGAGGACCACGACGTAGGGCCGCTTGACCTCGTCGGTCAGCTTCTTCAGGACGCCGACCTCGGTGGCGATGAGGTAGCCGGCCGCGTGCGGGAGGCGCGCGGGGAGGTCGAAGACCGAGGCGTGCTTGCGGTGGACGGCGCCGAAGCCGTCGCCGACGTAGACGTCGGCGAGCTCGGCGAGCTGGTCCGCGAAGGCGCCGCGCTCGGCGTCGTCCTTCGAGGTCTCACCGGCGTTGAAGCGCAGGTTCTCGATGACGGCCACCTGGCCGTCGGCGAGGGCCCGGACGGTCTCCTGGGCGGAGGAGCCGACGGTGTCGGTGGCGAACGCGACGTCCGCCCCGAGCAGTTCGCCGAGGCGCCTGGCGGCAGGGGCGAGCGAGAAGGCCGGGTCCGGGGCGCCCTTGGGGCGGCCCAGGTGGGAGGCCACGATGACGCGGGCGCCGGAGGCGGCGAGCTTCGCGATCGTGGGCTGGACGGCGCGGATGCGGCCGTCGTCGGTGATGGTGCCCTCGGCGAGCGGGACGTTGAGGTCCGCGCGGACGAAGACCCGCTTGCCCTTGACGCCTTCGGCGAGCAGTTCGTCGATCGTCTTCATGTGTTTCTACTCCTTTGAGCCCTTCACCCGAAGGGCGAGGAAGGGAGAACGAGGCAAGCGACAGGGCCCGTGCGGCGCTTCGTCGCGCTGCCCGGACCCTGTGCTCACATCGTGGTGCCTTGCCTTAGACGCGTCTTTGAATGCCGGCGACCTTAGAGCTGGCCACCGACGAAGACCGTGAGGTCGACGAGACGGTTGGAGTAGCCCCACTCGTTGTCGTACCAGCCGATGACCTTGACCTGCTTGCCCTGGACCATGGTCAGGGAGGAGTCGAAGGTGCAGGAGTACGGCCAGTTCACGATGTCGGAAGAGACGATCGCGTCCTCGGTGTAGTCGAGGATGCCCTTCAGCTGGCCCGAGGCGGCCTTCTGGAAGGCGGAGTTGACCTCGTCCTTGGTGACCTCGCGCTCGAGCTCGATGACCAGGTCGGTCACGGAGCCGGTGGGGACCGGGACGCGCATGGCGATGCCGTCGAGCTTGCCCGCGAGCTCCGGGATGACCAGCGCGGTGGCCTTGGCGGCACCGGTGGTCGTCGGGATGATGTTCTCGGCGGCGGCGCGGGCGCGACGCAGGTCCGAGTGCGGGAAGTCCAGGATGCGCTGGTCGTTCGTGTACGCGTGGACCGTCGTCATCATGCCCTTGACGATGCCGAAGTTCTCCAGGAGAACCTTGGCCATCGGCGCCACGCAGTTGGTGGTGCAGGAGGCGTTGGAGATGACGTGGTGGTTGGCCGCGTCGTACTTGTCCTGGTTGACGCCCATCACGATCGTGATGTCCTCGTCCTTGGCCGGAGCCGAGATGAGGACCTTCTTCGCGCCGGCCGCGATGTGCTTGGCGGCGTCGGCCTTCTTGGTGAAGATGCCGGTCGACTCGATGACGATGTCGGCGCCCAGCTCGCCCCAGGGGAGGTTCGCGGGGTCACGCTCGGCGAAGGTCTTGAAGGTGTTGCCACCGACCGTGATGGTGTCGGCGGTGTGGGAGACCTCGGCCTTGAGGCGGCCCAGGATGGTGTCGTACTTGAGCAGATGCACCAGGGTCGCGTTGTCAGTCAGGTCGTTGACACCGACGATCTCGATGTCCGCTCCCTGCTCCAGGAGCGCCCGAAAGTAGTTGCGGCCAATTCGGCCAAAACCATTGATGCCTACGCGGATCGTCACGAACCGATCTCCTCGTTGGTGCGCCGGTCTGTGCGCCGGCGAGCTGTATGGGATGTCCCCGACCGCTTACGACCCTACCTCTCCGTGAGCTTCGGGGTGACATCGGCCGGGGCCTGACACTCCCCCCACTTCCTGGGAGGACTCTTGCGGGGGCCCCGACCGGACCTGCCGGTACGGGGCCCCGGGACCTCGCTCCCCGTCACTCACCGTGAGCATCGGGGAGGTCGCTGCTCAACGATCGAGCGAGCGCAGCGCCTTACCGACGAGTACCGCGCGGTCCGCCGCCGCGGGCACGTGTTCGAGGCCGAAGCCGAGGAGCACGGTGTTACGGGTAGTAACCGCCGCGTAGGAGGTGAACAGCTCCCCGGACCGGGACCAATCGCCTGGAACCGCGGGACTTCCGGCAGGCGCGCCCTGGGCGCTCCAGACGCCGAGAGAGGTCTCGAAACCCTCGACGGCCCGGTCCGCGCCGCCGACGGAGAGGCGCGCCTCGTCCGCGAAGACGCCGCGGCCGCCCGAGCCGGGGTCGGTGATGGAGGAGAGCGAGAGCTCGACGCTCTTGCCCGCGTACGCGCTCAGGTCGAAGGACACCTGCCGCCAGCCGTCGGAGGAGCCGGTGAAGCTGTTCCAGGCGCCGCTGGTGCCCTGCGGGGTGCAGCCGCCGCCGTCCAGGGTGAGGTAGCGGCGCAGGAACGGGTGGCCGTTCAGGAAGAATCCGGCCGCGCACTCCTGCGGCACGGCTGAACTGCTCAGGCCGCCCGCTTCGGGCAGGGTGGTCCAGTCGTCCCCGCCGGCCGTACGGGCCTCCAGGGCGGCGTGGTCGTAGCCCTCCTCGGTGTTCCAGTTCAGCGCGAGCTTCAGCCGCGGCTCGTCGGCCGCGCTGACCCCGGTGAGGTCGATCGTGCGGACCAGCCGCTTCCAGTCGTTGTCCTGGTGCGTGGCGGCGGCCATGCCGGTGCCGGCGTACGGGGCGTACGGGTTGACGACCCCGGCGAAGCGGCCCGCTTGCGCGCTCGCGAACTGCGGGAACCGGTCGGGAGCCAGGGTCTCGGAGGTCACGGTGTAGGAACCGGGGGCGTTGAGCGGGTTGCCCGCGGCGTCGCCGAGGCCGCCCCGGGCTCCGGCGAGGGCGCCCGCGCCGGTGAAGCCGGTGGCGCCGCTGACACTCGTACGGCCGTACGCGCCGAGCCAGTACTGGCTGAAGTCGTTCGTCACGGCGCGGCCGACCTGGGCGTTGCCGCCCGCCAGTTCACCGGCCTCGATCAGCCTGCCGCCCTCGTTCAGGAAGTCGCGCACCGCCAGCTGGGTGTCGCCGCCGGGGGTCGCGGCGCCGGTGTAGTGGAGGGCCGTACGGAAGTGGGAGAGCACTCCGAGGTGGTGCGGGGCGCCCTGGGTGGCGACGTCCCAGACCGCGGCGGAGCGGCCGTTGGCGCGCAGGGCGTCGACGTAGCTCTGCGCGTGCCGGGCCTTGGCTCCCTCCTCGGCGATCACGAGGACGTCCGCGCGCGGCCGCGCGGCCACCGTGTACGTGAAGTGCTCGCTGGAGACCTTCTTGCCGGAGCGGTCGCGGCCGGTGAACCAGACCTCGACCTTGTCGCCGGGCTTGGCGCCCTCCACCTCGGCGCGGTACTCGTCGAACCAGTTGTTGTCCTCGCCGCCGTAGACCTCACCGCCCCTCCAGGCGGTGAGGTCCTCGTCGTGCGTGCGCCCTGCGTTGATCCTGAAATTGAGCTCCTTGTCCCGGAGCGACGTGCGGGCCGTGACGGAGACCGGCTGGTCCTCGCCGCGGCCGGCGTAGGACGTGGTGAAGGGGTCCAGGGTGAAGTCCGCGGCGCTCAGGCCCACGGAGGACACCGGCCGGTCGGGCTGCGCGGCGCTCTCGCCGACCGAGAGGGCGAAGTCGATGTTCTTGGCGAACTCCGCCTGGATGAGCTTCTCGTCGTCCGGGAAGTTGAAGCCGGAGGCGCAGTCCTCGGGCTTCCACTCGTCGTTCGGGTCGCTCGCGGAGGCCGTCCGGCAGGTGGTCATCTCCGGCGTGAACATCATGATGCCGTTGACGTTGGAGGCGTGCCCGTCGGCCTCGCCGTTGGTGGTGTAGAGCTCGGAGGAGACCTGCGGGTGGTAGCCCGGGACGGCCGGGTTCTCCGGGGTGCCGGCGAGCGCCTCGTAGGCGACGTCGTCCGGGGTGGGGGTGGCCACCTGCCAGCCCACTCCGTAGAGCAGCAGCTCGGCGGCGGAGTGGTAGTTGATGGCGTACTCGAAGCCGATGCGCTTCTGGAAGCCGTCCAGGGCGACGGTCTCGGGCTCGGAGGAGGCCTTGGGGCCGCGGTAGGTCTCGCTCGCCGGGTTCGGGGAGGAGCCCTCGTTGTCGTAGCCCCACTTGTAGGTGAAGTTCCGGTTGAGGTCGACGCCGTCGCCGGGGGCGT
This sequence comes from Streptomyces sp. NPDC003038, assembly GCF_040611115.1. NCBI lineage: Bacteria > Bacillati > Actinomycetota > Actinomycetes > Kitasatosporales > Streptomycetaceae > Streptomyces > Streptomyces sp. NPDC003038. The sequence goes on along the minus strand of NZ_JBEXNN010000009.1, from coordinate 140,317 downwards.
GCTTGCCGTCGCCGTCGTTGTCGCGCATGTTCTTGCGCCACAGCCGCACGCCGTCGGGGGCGTGCGTGTAGTCGTACCCGTCGGGGTTGGCGGACAGCAGGAACCACAGCTCCGTGGAGTCCACCAGCCTGGTGATCCGCGGGTCCTTGCCGTAGTTGTCGAGGGTGTGGTGCATCAGCCGCCGGGTCATCTCGGGGGTGATCCACTCGCGGGCGTGCTGGTTGGACATGTAGAGCACGGACGGCTTGGAGCCGTCCTCGGCCTTGCGGGCGTTCTTGCTGACCTTGAGGGCGAGGATGTCCTTGCCCTGGACGGTCTTGCCGATGGAGACGACCTTGGTGAGGCCGGGGTGGGCCCCGGCGGTGGCGAGGATCTCCTCCTGGAGGCCGCCCTTGCCGCTGTACGGGCGGAACACCCCGTCGCCGGCGGCCTTGGCACGGGCCAGGCCCTCGGCCGCGACCTCGCGTTCGGCGAGCTTGACGCCCTGGGCGGCGAGTTCCTCGGCCTGGCCGCCGGTGAGGAAGAGCTCGACCTCGGCGGTGCCGGTCTGCGGGGCCTGCTCGGTGAGCTCGTGGGCGTCCTGGCCGGCGGCGAGGACGAGCGGCACCTGTTCCCGGGTGATGGCGGCGTCGTAGACCCGTACCTCGTCGGCGCCGGATGCCTCGCCGGAGTCGGCCGCGGGCCGGGCCTGCGCCGCCACGGGTAATGCGGCGAGTGTGGTTGCGAAGACGAGTGCGCTTGCGGCGAGGATCGATCTCGCGCGGTGCCTCATGTGCCCCCCTGGGCGTCGTCGGCCACGAAAGCGTTCGCACGACAGGCTCACGACAGCCCATGCCCATGTCAATGGGGCATACGGAAAGGGGCCCGCACGATCACTCGTGCGGACCCCTCGCGGCGTACGTACGGGGTGGCTGGGGGCTGTCCCGGGGACCGGGGGCTCCTAACCGGCCATGTTGTCGGCCATCTCGTCGCTCAGGTCGAGGTTCGACTCGGTGCCCGGGATGCCGAGGTCCTGGGCCCGCTTGTCGGCCATCGCCAGCAGGCGCCGGATCCGGCCCGCCACCGCGTCCTTGGTCAGCGGCGGGTCGGCGAGCGCGCCGAGCTCCTCCAGGGAGGCCTGCTTGTGCTCCATGCGCAGCCGGCCGGCCGCGGCGAGGTGCTCGGGGACCTCCTCGCCGAGGATCTCCAGCGCGCGCTGCACGCGGGCGCCGGCGGCCACCGCGGCCCTGGCCGAGCGGCGCAGATTGGCGTCGTCGAAGTTGGCGAGGCGGTTGGCGGTGGCGCGCACCTCGCGCCGCATCCGCCGCTCCTCCCAGGCCAGCACCGACTCGTGCGCGCCGAGCCGGGTCAGCAGGGCGCCGATCGCGTCGCCGTCGCGGACCACGACCCGGTCCACTCCGCGCACCTCGCGCGCCTTGGCGGCGATGGAGAGCCTGCGGGCGGCGCCCACCAGGGCCAGGGCGGCCTCCGGGCCGGGGCAGGTGACCTCCAGGGAGGAGGACCGCCCCGGCTCGGTCAGCGAGCCGTGGGCCAGGAAGGCGCCGCGCCAGGCCGCCTCCGCGTCACAGGTGGCCCCGGAGACCACCTGGGGCGGAAGGCCCCGGATGGGGCGTCCGCGGCCGTCCACGAGGCCCGTCTGGCGGGCCAGCTGATCTCCGCCCGCCACGACGCGGACCACGTAGCGGCTGCCGCGGCGCAGGCCGCCGGGAGCCATGACCACGAGGTCCGAGGAGTGGCCGAAGATCTCCAGAATGTCCTTGCGCAGGCGCCGGGCGGCGATGCCCGTGTCCAGCTCCGCCTCGATGACGATTCGTCCGCTCACCAGGTGCAACCCGCCCGCGAACCGAAGAATCGCCGAGACCTCAGCCTTCCTGCAGCAGGTCCGGGTGACGGGCAGGCGGGAGATCTCATCCTTCACCGCGGGCGTCATCGCCATGGGCCGATCCTTCCATGCATCCGAAAAATACGGTCGTACGCGGCGGCGAGCAGCTCCGGATCATGTTTCGGAGAGCCGTCCTGCCTGGCCACCGGCGCCAGCTCGACCGCGGCGCCGAACCGTTTTGCGGCATCGGCGAGGGACTCGCGGTCGGGCACGGCGGCCTCGTCGGCCAGCACCACGTCCAGGGCGAGTTTAGGGGCGTGTCGGGCCAAAACCTCCAAATGACGCTGCGGAGAGAAGCCCTCTGTTTCACCGGGTTGGGGCGCGAGGTTCAGCGAGAGGACCCTGCGGGCCTTGGTCTCGACCAGTGCGTCGAGCAATTCCGGCACCAGCAGGTGCGGAATCACGGAGGAGAACCAGGACCCCGGACCGAGTACCACCCAGTCGGCGTCCAGGACCGCCGCCACGGCCTCCGGCACGGCCGGCGGGTCGCTCGGCACCACCTGCACGGAGAGGACCTCGCCGGGGGTGAGGGCCACCGTGGCCTGCCCCCGGACGGTGTCCACGTCCTCGGGGCGGGCCGGGTCGTGGCCCTTGACCAGGGCTTGCAGCTCCAGCGGCACCGCCGACATCGGCAGCACCCGGCCCTGCGCGCCGAGCAGCCTGCCGACCAGGTCGAGGGCCTGGACGGGGTCGCCGAGCTGTTCCCACAGGGCGACGATCAGCAGATTGCCGACCGCGTGCTCGTGCAGGTCGCCGCGGGACTGGAAGCGGTGCTGGATGACGCGGGCCCAGGTCTGGCCCCATTCGTCGTCACCGCACAGCGCGGCCAGCGCCTTGCGCAGATCGCCGGGCGGCAGCACGCCGAGCTCCTCGCGGAGCCGCCCGCTGGAGCCGCCGTCGTCGGCGACGGTGACCACGGCGGTCAGTTCGCCGGTGATCCGGCGCAGGGCGGTGAGGGAGGCCGACAGGCCCTGGCCGCCGCCGAGCGCGACCACCTTGGGGGCCGCGCCGCGGCGGCGGCCGGTGCGGCCGCCGCCGTCGTCACCCCGGCCGGCGGTGAGCCGGCGCAGGCGGCGCAGGCGCAGGGTCCGTCCGGTCACTCGCGCCCCATGTCCCGGTGGACTACGACGGTCTCGACTCCCTCGGAGGCAAGGCGGGCGGCGAGCTTCTCGGACATGGCGACGCTGCGGTGCTTCCCGCCTGTGCAGCCGACCGCGATGGTCACGTACCGCTTGCCCTCGCGGCGGTAGCCGGTGGCGATGAGCTGGAGCAGCTCGGTGTAGCGGTCGAGGAACTCCTTGGCGCCGGGCTGGCTGAAGACGTAACCCGACACCTCCTCGTTGAGCCCGGTGAAGGGGCGCAGCTCCGGGACCCAGTGCGGGTTGGGGATGAAGCGGCAGTCGACGACGAGGTCGGCGTCGACGGGGAGGCCGTACTTGTAGCCGAAGGACATGACGGTGGCCCGCAGCTCGGGCTCCTCGTCACCGGCGAACTGGGCGTCCATCTTGGCGCGCAGCTCGTGCACGTTGAGGCTGGAGGTGTCGATCACCAGGTCGGCGTCGCCGCGCAGCTCCCGCAGCAGGTCGCGCTCGGCGGCGATGCCGTCGGTGATGCGGCCGTCGCCCTGGAGGGGGTGCGGGCGGCGGACCGACTCGAAGCGGCGGACCAGCGCGTCGTCGGAGGACTCGAGGAAGACGATGCGCCGGGTGACGCCACGGCTGTCGAGGTCGGCGAGGGACTCGCGCAGGGCGTCGAAGAACTGGCGGCCGCGGACGTCGACGACGACGGCGATGCGCGCCACATTGCCCTGGGAGCGGGCGCCCAGTTCCACCATGGTGGGGATCAGTGCCGGCGGGAGGTTGTCGACGACGAACCAGCCGAGGTCCTCCAGACACTTGGCCGCGGTGCTGCGGCCGGCTCCGGACATACCGGAGATGATCACCAGCTCGGGGATGGCCGCCTCGGCGGTATCGCCGGGCTCCACTGTCGTGCCCGTACTCACCTGTGCTCCGTCTCGGTCGTGCGTGGTCTCGTGCTCGGTCATTGCTCGGTCCCCCGTTCGGACGATGCTCCCGCTGGCGCGGGGGTCTCATCCTCAATGATCTCTCCTGTGGCCATGTTGACGGCAGGGCCGGCGGGAACCGCCCGGGCGAGGGCCGCGGCCACGGTCTCGGCCGTCTTGCGGCCTATGCCCGGGACCTCGCAGATCTGGTCGATTGTCGCCTGTCTCAGCTTCTTCACCGAACCGAAGTGCTTGACCAGGGCCAGCCTGCGGCTCTCGCCGAGGCCGGGTACGTCGTCCAGCGGGCCGGTCCGCAGGCGCTTGCCCCGTTTGTTGCGCTGGTACTGGATGGCGAACCGGTGGGCTTCGTCACGGACCCGCTGGAGCAGGTAGAGGCCCTCGCTGGTCCGGGGCAGCACGACCGGGTCGTCCTCGCCGGGCAGCCACACCTCTTCGAGCCGCTTGGCCAGGCCGCACACGGCGACGTCGTCGACGCCGAGCTCCTCCAGCGCCCGCTTGGCGGCGGCGACCTGCGGCTGGCCGCCGTCGACCACGACGAGCTGGGGCGGATACGCGAAGCGCTTGGGGCGCCCGTCGTCCTCGGGCGATCCCCCCTCCGCCTCCTCCTGCGGTTCCCACTCCCCCGTCTTCAGCTTCTCCTGGAGGTAGCGGCGGAAGCGCCGGGAGACCACCTCGTGCATGGAGCGGACGTCGTCCTGACCCTCGAACGACTTGATCTGGAAGCGCCGGTACTCGCTCTTGCGGGCGAGGCCGTCCTCGAAGACGACCATGGAGGCGACCACGTCGTCGCCCTGTAGGTGCGAGATGTCGAAGCACTCGATGCGCAGGGGGGCGCCGTCCAGCTCCAGCGCCTCCGCGATCTCCTCCAGTGCCCGGGAGCGGGTGGTGAGGTCGCTGGCCCGCTTGGTCTTGTGCAGGGCGAGGGACTGCTGCGCGTTGCGGTGGACGGTCTCCATGAGGGCCTTCTTGTCGCCGCGCTGCGGGATGCGCAGGCTGACCTGGGACCCGCGGCGCTCGGCCAGCCACTCGGCGAGGGCGGGCGTGTCCTCGGGCAACGCCGGGACCAGCACCTCCTTGGGGACGGCCTCGCCCTTCTCCTCGCCGTACAGCTGCTGGAGCGCGTGCTCGACGAGCCCGGCCGTGTCGACCGCCTCGACCTTGTCGGTGACCCAGCCGCGCTGGCCGCGGACCCGGCCGCCGCGTACGTGGAAGATCTGCACGGCGGCTTCGAGCTCGTCCTCGGCGACGGCGATGAGGTCGGCGTCGGTGGCGTCGGCGAGCACCACGGCGTTCTTCTCCATGGCCCGGCGCAGCGCCCCTATGTCGTCGCGCAGCCGGGCGGCCTTCTCGTACTCCATGTCCTCGGCGGCCTCGCGCATCTGCTGTTCGAGGCGGGAGAGGTAGGTGCCGGTACGGCCGGCCATGAAGTCGCAGAAGTCCTCGGCCAGTTCCCGGTGTTCCTCGGGGGTGACCCGGCCGACGCAGGGCGCGGAGCACTTGCCGATGTAGCCGAGGAGGCACGGGCGGCCGATCTGCTCGGAGCGCTTGAACACTCCGGCGGAGCAGGTGCGGACCGGGAAGACCCGGAGCATCAGGTCGACGGTCTCGCGGATCGCCCAGGCGTGCCCGTACGGACCGAAGTAGCGCACGCCCTTCTTCTTGGGACCGCGCATGACCTGGACGCGGGGGTACTCCTCGTTCATGGTGACCGCGAGGGAGGGGTAGCTCTTGTCGTCGCGGTACTTGACGTTGAACCGGGGGTCGTACTCCTTGATCCAGGAGTACTCCAGCTGGAGCGCCTCGACCTCGGTGGAGACGACGGTCCACTCGACGGAGGCGGCCGTGGTCACCATCGTGGCGGTACGGGGGTGCAGGCCGGCGACGTCCTGGAAGTAGCTGGCCAGGCGTTGGCGCAGGCTCTTGGCCTTCCCGACGTAGATCACCCGGCGGTGCTCGTCGCGGAACCTGTAGACCCCCGGGGAGTCGGGGATCTGTCCCGGCTTGGGGCGGTAGCTGGAAGGGTCGGCCATGCCAACCACCCTACTTGCGCGTGCTGACAACCGACCGTACGCCTCCGCCGCGCCGACCGGCCGTACGCCTCCGCCGCGCCGACCGGCCGTACGCCTCCGCCGCGCCGACCGGCCGGCCCCGCACCGTCGCGCCCCCGCCGGGGACGCCTTGGGCCTCGCCGTTTGAGGCGCGGGGTCCGGGCGGAGCCGCGGGCTCCGGGCCCGGCGGCGACCGGAGCGCCGAGCCCGGCCGACCGCGAGGGCCCCGCCCTGGCGGAGCGGGGCCCTCGCGGGCAGGCGGCGCTACGCCTCGCCGGTGCGGCGGCGGCGCAGGACCAGCACCCCGGCACCGCCCAGCGCGAGCGCCCCGGCGGCCACCACCGTCACGGGCGTGCCCGGCTCGGCGGACGCGGCGGACGCGGCAGCCCCGGCGGAAGCCGGAGCGGCGGGGCCCGGTGCGTAGCCGCCCGCCTTGCCCCCCTTGGCGTAACCGGAGCCGGGCAGCTTGTCCCCGTACGCCGCGCTCACGCGGGCCCGGTACGCGGCCAGGGTGGTCCCGCCCGCGCCCACGGCCCGTACCGCGTCCTCGTCCAGCGGCAGCACCCGGCCGCCCCCGGCGACGTACCAGGCGTCGATCTGCGGCTCCCGGAAGACGGTGCCGCCCGGAAGTTCGGCGGCGCCGAGCCGCGCGTAGCGGAACTCGTCGTCGCCGGTGGCGATGTTCACGACCTGCCAGCCGGCCGCGGTCCGCGCCGTCCACAGGGCGGCCTGCTGGCCGTCGGAGGAGACGGCCTTGCTGGCGAGGAATTCCAGGCGGGCGACGGGCGCGCCCTCCTTGCCCGCGACGAAGTCCGGGGAGAGGTGGTGCACCGGTATCGCCTCGCCCTCGATACGGGGCTGGGCGGCGCTCTGCGCGACCTTGCCCTCCCGGGAGAAGAAGCGGGAGAGGGTGGCCATGGTGTCGGGGGCCCCGGCCGCCCGCGCGGCTGCGGCCCGGGTCTCGGCGGTGTCGGACTGGGGCTGAGGTACGGGGGCCGCCGAGGCCTGCGGGGCGAGGGCCAGTACGGCGGTGGCGGCCGCGGCGAGGCCGGCAGCGGCGGTGGCGGTGCGCAGGGTGCGCCGGGTACGCCGGGTGGCGGGGCTGGAGGAGGCCATGGCGGTCACGCCCCGATCCGGTAGAGCGAGTGGGTCCAGGAGAAGGTGCTGTTGTCCACGTACCAGGCGTGCGAGGCCCAGTTGTAGCGGTCGCTGGAGGGCCAGGGGTCGCCCCAGTAGACCCAGTTGCTGGCGGTGTCGTAGCCGTAGATGACGTGCATGTGGCCGCCGCCGTTGGACCACTGGATCCGGGTCTCGATCGGGCGGTTGGCGTTGATCTCGGTCTGGACGGTGGAGTACTGGAGCCAGCCGTTGACGTAGGAGCCGGCGTTGACGCCCGCCCAGCGCAGGCCGGTCTGGACGTTTCCGAGGGTGGCCTGGCTGTTGGGGCAGTCGTAGCCCTGCTGGCGGTTGAAGGCGGCGTTGCAGAACTGGTTCTGGGTGTAGTTGCGGCCGAACCAGGTGGCGATGGTGTTGCCGCCCGCGGCCCAGCACCAGTTGCTCTTCTGCTGCGCCTGCATGGTGATGTTCAGGCGCTTGGAGGCGAGGGCCGAGCTGTCGCTGCCCGTACCGGCACCGGCGGCGGTGGCGGTGGCGGTGGGCAGGGCGAGGAGCAGGGCGGTGATGAAGGCGGCGAGGGAAAGCCGCCGGTGGGGATGGCGCATCGCGTTCCTCCCGAGGTGGGGAGAGTGGGGGTGGAGGAGCGCGTCCGGACGCTGTGGAGGAGCATCAGGGAGTTGTCGCGATCAGGTCAACACGCTTCAATACGCGGTGACATTGCAGTGTGAACGGTGGGACTGGGGTGTGAACGGTTGCCCACGTTGCACCTGCTCCCCGGCCCATCGGCGCACCCCCGCACTCCCACGCGCGTGAACGTTCACAGAGGAGTCGCCATGCGACCGACCGCGGACAAGGCGGAACTCGGACAGTTACTGCGGGGCGGTCCCTTCCATCTGGCCCTGCGGGCCGCCCTCGCGGCGCGCGGACTGCCCTTGCACCGGGTACAGCACCGGCTCGCCGCACGCGGCATCAAGGTCGGGGTCACCAGCCTCAGTTACTGGCAGCAGGGCGCCCGCCGGCCGCGCCGCGCGGAATCCCTGCGCGCCGTCGGCGCGCTGGAGCAGATCCTGGAGCTGCCGGACGGCGCTCTCCTGCGCCTGCTGAGCAGTCCGGAGGCAGGCCCCGACACCGCCCGCCCGGCCGCGCGCTCGTACCGCGCCCTGGTGAACGTGGGCGCGGCGGTGGAGCGGCTGCTGGCCGCCATGGAGCTCCCGTCGGACGGCGGACTGCACTCGGTCGGCCACCACGAGCGGGTCCGCATCGGGCCGGCCGGCGAACTGCTGGGGCGCGAGTCCCAGCAGATCGTCCGGGCCCACCGCGACGGGATCGACCGCTACCTCGCCGTCCACCACGGCGACCCCGGCTGCGACCCGTCCCGGGTGGAGGTGACGTCGTACGAGAACTGCCGCACGGGCCGTGTCCGGTCGTGCCCGGAGGCCGGGGTGGTGGTCGCGGAGCTGCTCTTCGACGCCCGGCTGCGGCGCGGGGACACGTACGTCTTCGGCTACGGCGTCGAGGACGGCACCGGTGAGCGCAGCAGCGAGTACGTGCGCGGCTTCAGCTACGCCGGCGGCCAGTACATGCTCCAGGTGCGGTTCGACGAGGCGGCCCTGCCCGTGCGCTGCCGCCGCTTCGCCCGCACCGGCCCGCAGGCACCGCGCACCGGCCTCGCGAACCTGACGCCGAGCGGCCGGCACCGGGCGGTGCACCTGGTGGAGCAGGCGGTGCACCGGGGGATCATCGGGATCGGCTGGGACTGGGAGTAGTCGTCGGGCGGGGTGTCAGCCCGCGATGAGCTTGCCGCCCTCGGCCCTGACGGGGACGGCGGGCAGCGGGTCGGTGGCCGGGCCGCGCAGCGCCCGGCCGGTGGTCACGTCGAAGCGGCTGCCGTGGCACGGGCAGTTCCCCTCACCCTCGACGATCTTGTCCAGCACGCAGCCGGCGTGCGTGCACTGGGCGCTGAACGCCTTGTACTGGCCCTCCGCCACGCAGCTGACGATCAGCTTCCGCTCCCGGAAAAGTTTCGCGCCGCCGACCGGGACCGCTGCCGCGTCGCCCAGCTCGACCGGGGCGGTGGGGGTCGCCGGGGTGCCGCCGCCGCTGTTGGTCTCGGTGGAGCAGGCCGCGAGGGCGCCTCCGGCACCGGCGGCCCCGGCGAGCGCGGCGGCGCCCTTGAGGACGGTACGGCGGGCGGCGGGGCGGGACGCGGACATGCGGGCTCTCCTGGCGTGAGGGTGGGGGCAAGGGCCCACCCGACGATACCGCCGGGAGATGGGGTAGCTTCCCCCGCGTGATCGTCGTCGGCGGAGAAGCCCTCATCGACCTGGTGCCCGTGGCGCGGCCGCCGGGCGCGCTGCTGCCCAGGCCGGGTGGGGGACCGTACAACACCGCGCTGGCGCTGGGGCGGCTCGGCGCCGAGGTGGCCTTCTGCTCGCGGGTCTCGGCGGACGGCTTCGGCGAGAGCCTGCTGGCGGGGCTGCGGGCGGCCGGGGTGGACCTGTCCCTGGTCCAGCGCGGGCCGGAGCCGACCACCCTGGCCGTGCCCTCGCTCGCCCCGGACGGCTCTGCCTCGTACGGCTTCTACGTCGAGGGCACGGCGGACCGGCTGTTCACCCTGCCTCCCGCCCTTCCGGCGCGCGTACGGGCCCTGGCGCTCGGAACCTGCTCGCTGGTCCTGGAACCGGGCGCGAGCGCGTACGAGGCCCTGCTGCGCCGGGAGTCCCGGCGCGGTCTGCTGACCCTGCTGGACCCCAACATCCGGCCGGCGCTGATCGCGGACCCGGCGGCGTACCGCTCCCGCTTCCTGGACCGGCTGCTGCCGTACGTCTCCGTCCTCAAACTGTCGGAGGAGGACGCCCGCTGGCTGGGCGGCCGGGTCGAGGACTGGCTGGCGGCGGGGCCGTCGGCGGTGGTGCTGACCCGCGGCGCGGCGGGCCTGACGGTGTGGACGCGGGAGGGCGCGGAGCACGCGGCGGCGGCCCGCCGGGTCGCCGTGGCGGACACGATCGGCGCGGGCGACACCGTGAACGCCGCCCTCCTGCACCGGCTTTCGGCCGCGCGGGGCCCGGTGGACTGGCCGGACGTGCTGGCCCACGCCGCCCACGCGGCGGCCGTGACCTGCACCCGGGCGGGGGCGGAGCCGCCGTACGCGGCGGAGCTTGAGGGGTCGGACTGATCAAGCCGGGGGGTTTGTGCCGGGGGGTGGGGTGCTGACCCTGTCGATGTTGGCAAGGATCTTGCGTGTGAGCCGGAGCTCGATCTCAAGAATGTCGCGACGAAACTTTCCCGGGTCCTTCGCATAGCGGGCCTTGCCCACTTCTGAGGTGAAGGCGGATGCGGGGATGGCGTCCTGACCCGGGGGGAGGAATTTAAGGACCTCCTCGACGGCGGCCAGTGCATAGGCCGTCGCGCCGCGGTGCTTGTGGTGCTCGGATGGGGGTGAGTTGAGCATCGCGAGCCCCGAGCGTCGGGCGATGCGGTTCGCAACCTCCGAGAACTCACCCGGATCGATGATCTGGGACGGCTCAGGTCCGCCGAAGGCGGGCGGCGGCGGGGGGATCTCCTCCGCCATCACGAAGGTAAAGACCCGGTCGCGTCCGCACTGCCCGCACGCGCCCTCGTACACCGCGGCGATGTCGCCACCGTGCTGCTCCAGATGGTGCCGACGCTCGAAGTCGGAGCTCCCGCACTCGCATGGGTGCAGGTCCATGTACAGGTGCGCTACCAACGAGGAACGGGCTCTCAACATGACATGCCCCTTAAAGGTCACGGCCGCAGTCGGCGGGGCTGATCACGTCTAGGGGTCAGTACCGCGGGGTGGGCTGCTGACCTCGTCAATATTGGCGAGGATCTTGCGGGTGAGCCGGAGCTCGATCTCAAGGATGTCGCGACGGAACTTTCCCGGCTCTCGCTCGTAGCGGGCCCTGCCGACTTCGGAGGTGAAGGCGGAAGCGGGGATCGCGTCCTCGCCCGGAGGCAGGAACTTGAAGACCTCATCGAGGGCTGCCAGTGCATAGGCCGCAGCGCCCCGGTGCTTGTGGTGCTCGGAGTGGGGTGAATTGAGCATCGCGAGCGCCGCACGTTCGGACAGGCGCCGCACAACCTCCGCGAATTCACCGGGATCGATGATCTGGGACGGCTCAGGGCCGCCGAAGGCGGGCGGCGGCGGAGAGATCTCGTCCGCCATCACGAACGTGAAGCCCCGGTCGCGACCGCACTTCCGGCATACGCCCTCGTACACCGCGGCGATGTCGTCACCGTGCTGCTCCAGATGGTGCCGACGCTCGAAGTCGGAGCTCCCGCACTCGCACGGGTGCAGGTCCATGTACAGGTGCGCTTCCAACGAGGAACGGGCTCTCAACATGACATGATCCTAAAGTCTGTTGTACGAGGTGCATACGGCAGGGGCCCGGGAGGGGCATCACATGGACAGGTCGGCCGACCCCCGGCTGGTGATGGGCACGCTGGCTCCGCGCGCACACGCGCACCAGGAAGAACTCGTGTCGGCGGCGCAACGGGACATGAGTGCGGTGGCCGCCGTTGTCCTCGGCGATAGGCTGCGCTCCCTTCAAGCAGGGCGGACCGAGGACGGGCGTCAGTATTTCGATCTTCAGGACGGCGGCCAGGGCAAACCGCCGAGGATCTGGGTGGATGCCGTTCCGCTGGAGGCGGGGAGGATCGCCGACACAGCGACCAACACGACCTCACAGAATTACGTCATCCGTGTCTCCGACCGTCTTCCGACCGAGATGCTGGGACGGGTACTCGCACACGAACTCGGCGAGCTCACTGCCGTCCGTGAACGGGCGGCCGAGGGCCTGACCCCGGTACGGGAAGACTTTCTGCGGGAAGGAGCCGAGCTCCCGGCGAGCCGCGAACTGTCCGCAGCGGACAGGGGGCGCGTAGGAGAGCTCAACTGGCTCGCCGAGCGGAGCGGAGACCCTTCCCTTTCCCCGCAACAGCAGACGGACGCGCGTGCGCAGTTCTCGGCACTGCTCGACCCGTACGGGCTCCGACCGACCGTCGCCATGAGCGACGAGGAGGCCTTCCGCGGGCACAGGATCGCAGCAGACCATCGCTACCAGTTGTCGTACGACTCGCTCTCCCTCGATTCCGTGAGTCTTCTCGACGATCTCGCCCGCCCCATCGAGCAGCTCGCCCCCGCCGACGCCACCGCGCTCCAGGCCTCCCGTGATGCGGCCCTGCGCGCCCAGCGCCAGGTCGAGGCCTTCATCGGCCGGCGAGAGGTCACCATGCCGATGCCCGGCTACGACCAGAACGGGCTTCCGCTGCCCCGCGACCAGTTGGGCAGGGCGGCCGCGGAGTGGGCGGCGTGGCGGGAGCACATCAGTGAGCGGACCGTGCAGCAGCTGGAGGCACAGCGCGCGGCCGGCGAGATCCCGCTCCGCAGGGTGGTGATCGGCGGCGGGGCGAGCCTCAGCGGCCGCGATCCGGAAGCGCTGCTGGTCGATGCCGTCGGGCGGTGGCACCTGGACCCCGGGGCCGGGATCGTGCAGTCGGCGGACCAGGACCGCGACCTGGCGCAGTGGATGGGAGTGGACCCGTACGGGACCGTGGACGATCCCCGGCACCGGGTCCCCGTCGAGGCGGTGCGGCTGTGGGAGGACCAGTTGGCCTCCCAGGGCGACGTGGTCAACGGGCAGGCGCGGCTGCGGCTCGGCACGAACGGTGAACTCCTCGCCGAGATATACGCGTTCGGCACGGACGGGGCGCCGGGCGACAAACCGCTGCAGGTGGCCTGCGACGGGGTGCCGACTGTGGCGACCGGCCTGCCGCCGGAGCTCGTACCGGGAACCGTCCGTGGCAGGTACGGGGTGGAGAGCCGCAGCGAGGCCCTGCGACTGGTCGGTGAACGGCTGCTGGAGTTGCAGGGGCAGGGGGTTGCCGGTGCGCAGGAGTTGCGTGACCGGCTGGTCGAGGCCGAACGGGGCGGCGTGGACACCCGTACCGTACTGGCCGCCCTGGAGGAGTCGCCGCTCAAGGACGCCCTCCAGGCCGGGGCGGACGGCGAGCCCGCCGTCCGTATCCAGAACTGCTTCACCGTTCTGGAGGCGACCCGCAAGTGGGAGGCCGCCCGCGAGGAGGCGCCCGGACGCGTGCTGATGGGTGACGAGGTCGCCGAGAACCGGTTCGACGCAGGCGACGCCCAGCACTGGATCATCGCCGGTTCAGGGGGGACCGGGGTCGCCAACGCGGAGATCATCCTGCGGGAGAACCCCACTGCGACGGTCACGGTGGTGGGGCGCCCGCCGCCGGCGGCCCTGAGGCACCAGGTCCAGTTCGGGGCCATGGAGCAGAAGTACGGGCCCGCGGGTGAGGGGCGGCTGGAGTTCGGCAACGCGAACGTGGGCGAGGTCGAGACGGTCCGTGGCGAGGATGGGCGGCCCCGTTTCCGGATGTCGTACACGGTGGGCGAGGGCGAGGCGCAGGAGCACAGGACGGTCGACGCGGACGGCTACGTCGCCAGTCTCGGCCGCACGAATCCGCTGCCCGCCGCCGTGCAGGTCCTCGCGGACGAGGTGCGGGTCCTGGGCGGAGAGATCAACGGGGATCTGCTGTTCGACAAGGACGATCAGTACATCGGCTACGGTCTCACCTTCGCCGTGGGCGGCCGGGAGCACCGGGTGGACGTGGACGGTGCGGCGTCCTGGCAGCTGCCGCGCGAGGTCTTCGCGCCCGAGTCGGGTGTCCAGCAGGAGCTGAACGACATGGGCGTGCGCGCGCTGCCGGCCGAGACGGGGAACGCCGCGCCCGGCTTCTCGCCCGTCGCCCGGCAGAGCGCGCTCCGCGCGCGTGCGGTCGCGCAGGCGCGGGAAGGGGACGGAGAGGCGGTGCGGCGGCTGCCGTCGGTGCCCGAACGCTGGAAGGCCCCGGCGCGAACCGCCTCGACGGCGCGTCCCGCGGCCGCCGAACAGACCGTCCCCGCAGAACAGGCCGTCCCCGCCGAGCGGGCGGCGGCCGAGGACCGGACAACCTCCCCCGCGGAGGCACCGGGCCGTGGCGCGCCCGGCGCCCACTTGTGGCAGATGGGGGTCGCTCGGACCAACGGACGCACCCCCGGACCCGTCCGGGCGACGCCCCCGCCCCCGGAGGTGGGCTCACCCGGGCAGGCGCTCGGCTTCGGGGACTGAGACCCACGGCGGTCCGCACCCCCGCAGCGGCCCCGCACACGGAGGAGGGGCCCGGCCGCCAGGCCGGACCCCTCCTCACGCAAGCCTCACGCAAGCTCAGCGCGGCGGCTACGCCTTGCGGGCCCGCGCCGTCGCCTTCCGGGCCGGAGCCGGCACCTTCTTCGCGGCGGCGGCGGCCTTCTTGGCCGGGGCCTTCTTCGCGGCAACGGCCCGCGCCGGAGGCGTCCCCGCGTCGGAGACCCGGTCCGCGCCCAGGATGTCCCGCAGGAACTTGCCCGTGTGGCTCGCGCCCACCGACGCGACCTGCTCCGGCGTCCCCTCGGCGACCACCAGGCCGCCGCCGTAACCACCTTCCGGGCCCATGTCGATGACCCAGTCCGCGGTTTTGATGACGTCCATGTTGTGCTCGATGACGATCACCGAGTTCCCCTTGTCCACCAGCCCCGACAGCACCTTGATCAGCTTCGAGATGTCCTCGAAGTGCAGGCCCGTCGTCGGCTCGTCCAGCACGTACACCGTCCGGCCCGTCGACCGCTTCTGGAGTTCGGAGGCCAGCTTGACGCGCTGCGCCTCGCCGCCCGACAGCGTCGGCGCGGACTGGCCGAGGCGGACATAGCCGAGCCCGACCTCGTTCAGCGTCCGCAGGTGGCGGGAGATCGTCGGCACCGCGTCGAAGAATTCCAGCGCCTCCTCGATCGGCATGTTCAGGACTTCCGCGATGGACTTGCCCTTGTAGTGGACCTCCAGCGTCTCCCGGTTGTACCGGGCGCCGTGGCACACCTCGCACGGGACGTAGACGTCCGGCAGGAAGTTCATCTCGATCTTGATCGTGCCGTCACCGGAGCAGTTCTCGCACCGACCGCCCTTGACGTTGAAGGAGAAGCGGCCCGGCAGGTAGCCGCGCACCTTCGCCTCCATCGTCTCCGCGAACAGCTTCCGCACGTGGTCGAAGACGCCGGTGTACGTCGCCGGGTTGGACCGCGGGGTCCGTCCGATCGGCGACTGGTCGACGTGGACGACCTTGTCGACGAGGTCGTCGCCCTCGACCCGGGTGTGGCGCCCCGGCACCGATCGGGCGCCGTTCAGCTCGCGGGCCAGATGCGTGTAGAGGATGTCGTTGACCAGCGTCGACTTGCCCGAGCCCGACACACCGGTCACGGCTGTGAGCACCCCCAGCGGGAAGGACACGTCGATGTCCTGGAGGTTGTTCTCCCGGGCGCCGTGGACGGTCAGCTTCCGCTCCCCGTTCACGGGTCGGCGCACCTCCGGCAGCGGGATGGACCGCTTGCCGGACAGGTACTGCCCGGTCATCGACTCCGGGTTCTTCAGCAGGTCCTTCAGCGAACCGCTGTGCACGACCTTGCCGCCGTGCTCGCCGGCGCCCGGGCCGATGTCCACGACCCAGTCGGCCACCTTGATGGTGTCCTCGTCGTGCTCGACCACGATCAGCGTGTTGCCCATGTCCCGCAGCCGGACCAGCGTCTCGATGAGCCGGTGGTTGTCCCGCTGGTGCAGGCCGATGGAGGGCTCGTCCAGCACGTAGAGCACGCCGACGAGGCCCGAGCCGATCTGCGTGGCGAGCCTGATGCGCTGGGCCTCGCCGCCCGACAGGGTCCCGGCGGCGCGGTTGAGCGAGAGGTAGTCCAGGCCGACGTCCACGAGGAAGCGCAGCCTCTCGTTGACCTCCTTCAGGACCCGCTCGGCGATCTTCTTGTCGCGGGCGTCGAGCCGCATCCGGCCGAGGAAGTCCGCGCACTCGCTGATCGACATCGCGGCGACCTGGGCGATGGACTTCTCCATCACCGTCACCGCGAGCACGATCGGCTTGAGCCGGGTGCCTTCACACGTCGGGCAGGGCACCTCGCGCATGTAGCCCTCGAAGCGCTCGCGGCTGGCGTCGCTCTCCGACTCGGAGTGCCGCCGCTTGACGAACGGCACGGCGCCTTCGAAGGCCGTCGTGTAGGCGCGCTCGCGGCCGTACCGGTTGCGGTAGCGGACCTCGATCTGCGTCTTGTGGCCGTACAGCAGAGCCTTCTTCGCGCGCTGCGGCAGCCCGGCCCACGGGATGTCCGTACGGAAGCCCAGCTCGGCGGCGAGTGCGCCGATCAGCCGCTGGAAGTAGTCCTTGGTGTGGCCGAGGGACCACGGCGAGACCGCACCCTCGTCCAGGGACTTGTCCTCGTCCGGAATGATCAGCTCCGGGTCCACCTCCATGCGCGTACCGATACCGGTGCACTCGGGGCAGGCGCCGAAAGGCGAGTTGAAGGAGAAGGAGCGGGGCTCCAGCTCCTCGAAGGACAGGTCGTCGTACGGGCAGTAGAGGTGCTCGGAGAACATCCGCTCACGCTCGGGATCGTCCTCGGCGAGGTCGACGAAGTCCAGGATGACCATGCCGCCCGAGAGGCCGAGGGCGGTCTCCACGGAGTCGGTGAGCCGGCGCTTGGCGCTCTCCTTGACGGTGAGGCGGTCGATGACCACCTCGATGGTGTGCTTCTCCTGCTTCTTCAGCGTGGGCGGTTCGGAGAGCTGGATCGTCTCCCCGTCCACCCGCGCCCGGCTGTAGCCCTTGGTCTGGAGGTCGGAGAAGAGGTCGACGAACTCACCCTTGCGCTCACGCGCCAACGGCGAGAGCACCTGGAAACGGCTGCCCTCGGGGAGCGCGAGCACCCTGTCCACGATCGCCTGCGGCGACTGGCGCGAGATGGGGCGGCGGCACTCGGGGCAGTGCGGCTTGCCGATGCGCGCGAAGAGGAGGCGGAGGTAGTCGTAGACCTCGGTGATGGTGCCCACGGTGGAGCGCGGGTTGCGCGAGGTGGACTTCTGGTCGATGGAGACGGCCGGGGAGAGGCCTTCGATGAAGTCGACGTCGGGCTTGTCCATCTGCCCGAGGAACTGCCGGGCGTACGAGGAGAGCGACTCGACGTAGCGGCGCTGGCCCTCGGCGAAGATCGTGTCGAAGGCCAGGGAGGACTTGCCCGAACCGGAGAGTCCGGTGAAGACGATGAGGGAGTCGCGGGGCAGGTCGAGCGAGACGTTTTTGAGGTTGTGCTCGCGAGCGCCACGAACGATGAGACGGTCGGTCACGCCGGTCCGCACCTTTCTTGAGAGAGCGGGG
Organism: Streptomyces sp. NPDC003038; assembly: GCF_040611115.1. NCBI lineage: Bacteria > Bacillati > Actinomycetota > Actinomycetes > Kitasatosporales > Streptomycetaceae > Streptomyces > Streptomyces sp. NPDC003038. The sequence continues at coordinate 122,982 of NZ_JBEXNN010000009.1, read as the reverse complement.
GGCACGGGCCCCCGTCCCAGGGTATGGGGGGCGCCTCTGCGATGGAGTTGGAGAGTGGACTTCCGAGCGTATAGCACGCGCATTCGATTTACGGCACCCGGCAGACCGCTTCACCCGATCGTGTGGCCGCAGGCCCCGAACCACTAGGCTCGAAGCCATGACTGATCATGTGCACGACCTGCGATCCGTACATGAGGCCACCGACCGACTGCTGACCGCCGTCGCGAAACTGGACAACGCCGCCCTCGCCGGGGAGTCACACCTCCCGGGCTGGACCCGAGGCCACATCCTGGCCCACCTGGCACGCAACGCGGACGCCCTCGTGAACGTCTTCGAGGGACGCCCGATGTACGAGAGCGCCACCGCCCGCGACGCGGACATCGAGCGCGATGCCGGCCGGACTCTGGAAGAACACCTCACGGACCTCCGTGATTCCGCGGCCCGCTTCCTCACCGTCGCCAAGCGGCCCCAGGACTGGTCCCGCACCGTCGAGCTGCGGGGCGGCGTGACCGATCTCGCCGCCAACGTGCCCTTCCGCCGGCTGGTCGAGGTCGAGCTGCACCACGTCGACCTGAACATCGGCTACGAGCTGTCCGACCTCCCGGAGGAGTTCACCGGCCGCGAGATCTCCTTCCTCGCCGACCGCTGGTCGGCTCGTCCCGAGGTGCCGCCGACGGCCCTGGTCGCGGCCGACGGGCGCGCCTGGCGCACCGGCTCCGCCGGGGACCCGGCCGTCACCGTGTCCGGGACCGCGGCCGGGCTGCTGGCCTGGCTGGCCGGCCGCGGCGACAAGGGCGCCTCGCTGACCCCCACGGGCGGCCCGCTGCCCGCACTCCCCCCGCTCTGAGATGCGACACCTCTAGGATCGGCACATGACGTACAGCGGAGCGGTCAAGGTCGGCGGTCCGGCCGACGTGCACGAACTCGCGGACCTGATGATTTCGAAGGTCGCTGTGGGCGCGATGAACAACAACGCCTACCTGCTGCGCTGCCGGGCCACCGGCGAGCAGCTCCTGATCGACGCGGCCGCCGACGCGGACACGCTGCTCAGCCTGATCGGGGACGACGGCATCGCGTCCGTCGTCACCACCCACCGGCACGGCGACCACTGGGGCGCGCTCCAGGCCGTGGTCGAGGCGACCGGGGCCACCACGTACGCGGGCGCCTACGACGCCGAGGGCATTCCGGTCGCGACCGACGTCCCGGTCGCGGACGGGGACACCGTACGCGTCGGGCGGGTCGAGCTGACCGCGCGGCACCTGGTCGGCCACACCCCCGGCTCGATCGCCCTGATCTACGACGACCCCCACGGGCACCCGCACGTCTTCACCGGGGACTGCCTCTTCCCCGGCGGCGTCGGCAACACCTGGGACGATCCGGAGGCCTTCGCGCGGCTGCTCGACGACGTCCAGCACAAACTGTTCGAGCAGCTCCCGGACGAGGCGTGGGTCTACCCCGGCCACGGCAACGACACCACGCTCGGCGCCGAGCGGCCTCACCTGGCGGAGTGGCGCGAGCGCGGCTGGTAGCCCCCGGGCGTCAATTCCGGTACGGCCTGCACACCTTCCGGTCGGTCCTGACCGAACGCACGTCCTGGGGGCCGGGGAGGGGGTATCTGCTGCACCATGCAACAAGATCCCCCCTCCCGCCCCGTCTCCGGCTCCCCCGCTTCCCCCGCGTCCACCGAGGCCGCCGCGTCCGCCGAGGCCGCCGGGTCCCGTCGGCCCGGCATGCTGCGGCTCGCCTCCGCCTCGCTCGCCGGAACCGCCATCGAGTTCTACGACTTCTTCATCTACGGCACGGCCGCCGCCCTCGTGCTCGGCCCGCTCTTCTTCCCCTCCTTCTCCCCGCTCGCCGGGACCCTCGCCGCCTTCGGCACCTTCGGCGTCGGCTTCCTGGCCCGCCCGCTGGGTTCGGCGGTCTTCGGCCACATCGGCGACCGCTACGGCCGTCGCCCGGTACTCCTCGGCTCCCTGCTGCTCACCGGCCTCGCCACGGTGGCCGTCGGCTGCGTGCCGACGTACGCCTCGATCGGCGCGGCCGCCCCGGCCCTGCTGCTCCTGCTCCGCTTCCTGCAGGGCCTCGGGCTCGGCGGTGAGTGGGGCGGCGCGGTACTGCTGACCGCCGAGCACGCCCCCGAGCGGCGACGCGGCCTGTGGTCGAGTTTTCCGCAGATCGGTCCGGCCGTGGGCTTCCTGCTGGCCAACGGCATGATCCTGGCGCTGTCCGCCACGCTGACCGATGCCCAGTTCACCTCATGGGGCTGGCGGGTGCCGTTCTGGGCGGCCGGGCTGCTGGCGCTTGCCGGGCTGTGGCTGCGCCGCTCGGTGGAGGAGACCCCACAGTTCCGCGCGCTGGCCGAGACCGGGCGCCGGGCCGATGCCCCGCTGGCCGAGGTCGTGCGCGGCCACTGGCGGCTGCTCCTGCTGACCGGGGGCGCGCTGGCCGTGGGGTACGCCGTCTTCTACACGGTGACCACCTGGTCCCTCGCGTACGCCACCGAACGCCTCGCCGTGGACCGCACGGTGATGCTGGCCTGCATCATGACGGCGGTCGCGCTCAAGGGCCTGGTGACTCCGCTGGTGGCGGTGCTCGGCGACCGCCACGGCCGGCGGCCCCTGTGCCTGGCCGGTTGCGCGGCCTGCGCGCTGTGGATGTTCCCGCTGGTGGCGCTGTTGCGTACGGCCGACCCCATGCTGATGACGCTGGGCTTCGTCGGCGCCCTGCTGGGGATGGTGACGATGTTCGCGGTGGTGGGCGCGTACCTGCCGGAGCTGTACCCGCCGCGGATCCGCTGCACGGGCGCGGCCGTCGGCTACAACCTGGGCGGCGTTCTGGGCGGGGCGCTGACTCCGATCGTGGCGACGGCGCTGGCGGACGGGTCCGGTCCGCCGTGGGGCGTCGCGGTGTACCTGAGCGCGATCGCGCTGGTCAGCCTGGGCTGCTTCGCGCTGCTGCCGGAGACCAGTCCGGTGGTGGTGGGGAAGCGGCCGGCCGCGGACACGGGGACGGGGGCGGCCGAAGCGGCCGCCCCCGCGTAGCGCGTGGCTCCGTAGCGCCGGTGCGCGTACGGGTGACGCGTACCGGTTACGCGTCGATGCTCTCCGGGCGGGCGGCGGCCTCGGCGGCCGCCTGCCTCTTCGAGGCGATCAGGCTGGTGATCGTCGTGATCACCAGGACACCGCAGATGACGCCGAGGGAGACCGGGATGGAGATCACCGGGACGTGCACCCCCGACTCGTGCAGGGCGTGCAGCACGAGCTTGACGCCGATGAAGCCGAGGATGACCGACAGGCCGTAGCTGAGGTGGACCAGCTTCTTGAGCAGGCCGCCGATGAGGAAGTACAGCTGGCGCAGACCCATGAGGGCGAAGGCGTTGGCGGTGAAGACGATGTACGGGTCCTGGGTGAGGCCGAAGATCGCGGGGATCGAGTCCAGGGCGAACAGCACGTCGGTGGTGCCGATGGCGAGCATGACGACCATCAGCGGGGTCAGGACGCGCTTGCCGTTGTTCTGGATGAAGAGCTTGGTGCCGTGGTACTTGTCGGCGACGCCGAACTTCTTCTCCACGGACTTGAGGAGACGGTTCTCCTCGAACTCGTCCTCCTCCTCGTCCTTACGCGCCTCCTGGATCAGCTTCCACGCGGTGTAGATCAGGAACGCGCCGAAGATGTAGAAGACCCAGGAGAAACTGGCGATGATCGCGGCGCCGGCCGCGATGAAGATCGCGCGCAGCACCAGTGCTATCAGCACACCCACGAGCAGTACGCGCTGCTGGAGGTGGGAGGGCACCGCGAACTTCGCCATGATCAGGACGAAGACGAACAGGTTGTCCACGCTCAGGGACTTCTCGGTGATGAAGCCCGCGAAGAACTCCTGGGAGGCCTGGCCGTTACCGAAGAACCACAGGCCGAGGCCGAAGAGTACGGCGAGGACGATCCAGACGACCGTCCAGGTGCCCGCTTCCTTGATCGATACGTCGTGCGGTTTGCGGCCGATGAAGAAATCGGCGCCGATGAGAAGGGTCAGACCAAGAATGGTCAGGGCCCACAGGGTCCACGAAACGTCCACGGTTGAGATGCCTCCGGCAGATGGCTCAGCACTTCGTCAGCGTCATCGCTGCCGGAGGTCTCTTCCACCCGGGCGGCCAGGAGGCCGTGGGCCGACGCCCCGGGACCAGTTGCAGTCCGTATTGACGGGTACGCCGTAGCAGGAAAGCAGGAATACTCCCCTCCGCGCTCACAGGGTACCGGCCGGACCCCCCGAAGGTAAAGGGATGCCCAAGGACTGGTCAGGGAGAGGTCAGGACGCCTCTGCCCCTGACCTGCCCCTGCTTCACGGGCGCGCCGTACGCCGCGCCTCCGCCACCCGGTCCAGTACCTGGTCCAGGACCCGGCTGCCCTGTGGAGGCAGGTCGGGCTCGAAGGTCCAGGCGTGGCCGACCCACGGATCGGCCAAGTGGCTGTCCGGAACCGGCGACAGCCGCATGAGCGAACGCCACAGGGGGTCCAGCAGCGGCCCGTAGGCCGAGGCCTCGTCACGGTCCGCGACCATCAGCAGGTGCACGCCGACGGCCGGACCCTCGTCGGCCAGATAGCGCAGCCGGGTGACCGCGCCGTCGTCGAAGCCGTGCGGGAAGTCGTGCACGATCAGCAGCTGCTCGGCCGTGTCCACATCCGGCGGCAGATCCTCCGGGGCACCGGCGCGCAGCGCCATCTGTACGAGGTCCACCCGCCGGGTCAGGTCCGCCAGCGTCCGGGTGACGCCCCCGGCCCCGGCGGCGGGCGGCCCGGCCAGCACCCCGGCGCGGACGAGCGGCGCCAGGGAGGCCGAGCCTGCGCCGGCCGCGTCGATGACGTGGACGGAGAACCGGTCGCCGGGATGGACCGCGAGCAGCCGCACGGCGAGCGCGACGGCCATGTCCATGGCGGCGCGGCGCAGCCGGTCGGTGTCCATGGTCATAGCGGCCTCGGAGCCGGTACGGCCGTTGTCGATCCACAGGCCGCGCTCCAGCGGGACCCGGACCAGCATGGGGATGCGCAGACCGGGCCGCTCGGGCAGGTGGAGGTCCCCGAGGCGCAGGGCCAGGGGGCTCTCGCCGGGCGTCCGGTGGCCGTGCCACACGGGGTTGTCCCACCGGGCGTACGAGGCCGGCAGCGCGGGCTCGACCACCTCGCACTCGGCGGTCAGCTGGGCGAGATCCCGGTCGAGGACGGCCTTGGCCTGCGCGGCAAGCTCGTCGCGGCGGGCCCGGGCGTTGTCGCGGGCGGCGTTGCCGGAGCCGCCGAGGCGGTGGCGCGGGTCGGACAGGACCTCGTCGAGCTCACGGTCCATGCGGGAGTCGGCGAAGTCGACGGCGCTGCGGTAGGCCGCGACCGAGCGGGCCAGGTCCTCGAACATGCCCCAGACCTGGTTGTAGAGCCGCTCCTCCATCGACCAGCCGCCGGCGTCTCCGGCGACGGGCGTCGGGGGCAGGCCCGGCTGGGGCGGAGGGGCCGCCTGCGGGGCCGGTTCGGGCGGCTCGGTGCTGGTGCGGCGGCGGCTCGGGTGCACGTAGCTGAGGGTGGGCGGGGAACCGGCGCCGGCGCCCCCGGTCGCGGGGGCGGCGCTCGGCGCGGCGAGGGCCGGAGCCGCCGCGGTGGCGTCCTGCGGGGCGTGCGGACCGCGTGACGAGGTCGGTGCCGGGCTGGCCGGGGCCGGACGCGCGCTCGCCGCCTGCGCGGCGGTGTGCAGCGCGGCGGCGGCCAGCACGGTGGCGTCGGCCGCGGCCATTCCGCCGTCGGCCAGCAGGGCTCCGAGGCCCCCGGCATACCCCTGGCCCACGGCCCGGACCTTCCAGGCGTCCTGGCGCCGGTACAGCTCCAGGGCCACCACGGCGGTCTCGGCGTCCAGTCCGGTCAGGGTGTACCCGGCGAGCTCGGCGCCCTCCGGGTCGGCCACCGCCACGTACGAGGCCGGGACCGCACCGAAGTTCACCGGGCCGCCGGGCGGCAGGACGAGCAGCACGCCGACGCGGTGGACGTCCTGTGTGACGGCTTCGAGGTCGACGGCGAAGGTGTGCCGGCCGGCGGCCTCCCCGGGCGTCCGCACCCCGGGGAGGGACCGTGCGCCCGGGTGGGCGAGTACCTCGCGGCCGGAGAACCGGCCTTGCCCGTCGGCGAACGAGGCCAGGGCGAGCACGGGTGTGCCCGCCGAGACCCTGACCTCCACCCGGCTGTGGGACACGGGGTGGTTCTGCCCCCGGACCAGTTCGGCCGTCATCGTGCAGCCCCTCCCCCGTGCCTTTTCTCTTGTTCCGTACCGCGTGAATCCGAACCGCGTGAATCCGAACCGGTGAAGCTGTTTACAGGTGCGGCAGGATCGCCGGCATCAGGTCCTGGAACGTGCGGCCGTTGGCCGGGTTGCCCAGGGCCGTCATCTGCCAGCCGGCGCCCACGCGGGACACCTTCGCCATGATCTGCGCGGTGTACTGACCGCCGCCGTCGAGGGTGTAGCGGGCCATCTCCTGGCCGTTGGTCTCGTCGACGATGCGGCAGAACGCGTTCTGCACTTCCTGGAACGTCTGGCCGGTGAACGAGTTCACCGTGAAGACGATCTGGTCGATGTGGACCGGCACGCGCTGGAGGTCGACGAGGATCGCCTCGTCGTCCCCGCCCTGGCCGACACCGCCGACGAGGTTGTCACCGGTGTGCCGGACGGAGCCGTCGTCGCTCTGCAGGTGCCGGAAGAAGACGACGTCCACGGGCTGCTTGTCGGCGAAGAGCACCGCCGACGCGTCGAGGTCGATCTCCCGGGTCCGCGAGCCGAACAATCCGCGGCGCTTCGCCGCCTGCCAGCCGAGGCCCATCCGGACCGCGGTCAGCGTGCCCCCATCCGCCTTCTGCAGATTGATGGCCTGACCCTTGGTCATGTTGACCGTCACGCGCTGTCCCCTCTCCATAGCCCGCCCCATTGACGGGTGCGCAGCGTGTACCTGCGGCCGTACCCCAACCCTACTGACCGGCCCCACGTCAGGCGAGGCCCGCTTCCTTCATCTGCCGCAGCTCCTTCTTCAGCTCGCTCACCTCGTCCCGGATCCGGGCCGCCACCTCGAACTGCAGCTCCGCCGCGGCACCGCGCATGCGTTCGGTCATCTGCTCGATGAGAGCGGCCAGTTCCGCGGCGGGCCGGTCGGTGAGCACCTCGGCGGGCTTGGCCCCCTTGGCCCCCTTGGCGGCTGCCTTGCCGTGTGCGGCCGCCTTGCCCCCGAGCGCCGGCACCGGAGCCTTGGCCGCCTTGCCGTCCTTCGCCTGCCGGTAGCCGGTGCCGAGGAGCTCCTCGGTGTCGAGCTCCTCGCGGGCGATCGTGGCGACGATGTCGTTGATCTTCTTGCGCAGCGGCTGCGGATCGATCCCGTGGGCCGTGTTGTACGCGACCTGCTTCTCCCGGCGCCGGTTGGTCTCGTCGATCGCCTGCGCCATCGCCGGAGTGATGGTGTCCGCATACATGTGGACCTGGCCGGAGACATTGCGCGCCGCTCGGCCGATGGTCTGGATCAGCGAGGTGCCGGAGCGCAGGAAGCCCTGCTTGTCGGCGTCGAGGATCGCGACCAGCGACACTTCGGGCAGGTCGAGGCCCTCGCGCAGCAGGTTGATGCCGACCAGTACGTCGTACTCGCCGGCCCGCAGTTCGCGCAGCAGCTCGATGCGGCGCAGGGTGTCCACGTCGCTGTGCAGGTAGCGGACCTGGATGCCGAGCTCCAGGAAGTAGTCCGTGAGGTCCTCGGCCATCTTCTTGGTCAGGGTGGTGACGAGGGTCCGCTCGTTCTTCTCGACGCGCTGGCGGATCTCATGGACCAGGTCGTCGATCTGGCCCTCGGTCGGCTTGACGACGACCTCGGGGTCGATGAGTCCGGTGGGGCGGATGATCTGCTCGACGAAGCCGTCGCCGCGCGAGAGCTCGTACTTGCCGGGGGTGGCCGACAGGTAGACGGTCTGGCCGATCCGCTCCTGGAACTCCTCCCACTTGAGGGGCCGGTTGTCCAGCGCCGACGGCAGCCGGAAACCGTGGTCGACCAGCGTCCGCTTGCGCGAGGCGTCGCCCTCGTACATCGCGCCGATCTGCGGCACGGTGACGTGGGACTCGTCGATGACGAGGAGGAAGTCCTCCGGGAAGTAGTCGATGAGCGTGTTGGGCGCGGAGCCGCGCTCGCGGTCGTCCATGTGCAGCGAGTAGTTCTCGATGCCGGAGCAGGACCCGATCTGCCGCATCATCTCCAGGTCGTAGGTGGTGCGCATGCGCAGCCGCTGGGCCTCCAGCATCTTGCCCTGCTTCTCCAGCTCGGCGAGGCGCTCGGCCAGCTCCGCTTCGATGCCGGCGATCGCCTTCTCCATGCGCTCGGGGCCGGCGACGTAGTGGCTGGCGGGGAAGACGTACAGCTCGCGGTCCTCGCTGATGACCTCGCCCGTCAGCGGGTGCAGGGTGGAGAGGGCCTCGATCTCGTCGCCGAACATCTCGATGCGGACGGCCAGTTCCTCGTAGACCGGGAAGATCTCGATGGTGTCGCCGCGCACCCGGAAGGTGCCGCGGGTGAAGGCCACGTCGTTGCGCGTGTACTGGATGTCGACGAAGCGCCGCAGCAGCTGGTCCCGGTCGATCTCCTCACCCACCTTGAGGGAGACCATCCGGTCGACGTACTCCTGCGGGGTGCCCAGGCCGTAGATGCAGGACACGGAGGCGACGACGATCACATCCCGCCGGGTGAGGAGCGAGTTGGTCGCGGAGTGGCGCAGCCGCTCCACCTCCTCGTTGATCGAGGAGTCCTTCTCGATGTACGTGTCCGACTGCGGTACGTACGCCTCGGGCTGGTAGTAGTCGTAGTACGAGACGAAGTATTCGACGGCGTTGTTCGGCAGGAGCTCGCGGAACTCGTTCGCCAGCTGGGCGGCGAGCGTCTTGTTCGGTGCCATCACCAGGGTGGGGCGCTGGAGCTTCTCGATCATCCAGGCGGTGGTCGCCGACTTGCCGGTGCCGGTCGCACCGAGCAGGACGACATCCTTCTCACCTGCACGGATGCGCTTCTCCAGCTCGGCGATGGCCGCCGGCTGGTCGCCGCTGGGCTGGTAGGGGCTGACGACCTCGAAAGGCGCCACCGTGCGTTCGATCTTCGATACGGGCCGCATGAGTCAACCGTACGACCCTCCACTGACACTCACGCATCCGCACGGCCCGATACCCGGGGGTGGGCGCGCCCTGGTCCGTTTGTCGTAGTTCGGTGGCGGCCGGGTGATCTTCACCCCCATGATCGCGGTGGTGCATCGTCCACATCCCGGATCCCGGAACCGACGGCGCCGGCGCCCTGAGCGCCGGCGCCTTCGCTTACCCGCCGCAACGTCTGCCGCAACGTCTGCCGTCCCGGGCCCGTTTGAGGCCAGGAGCAGGGCTCACGACCCGAGGAGAACGCACATGTACATCCGACCCGTCGCCGCGGCCGCCGCCGCCGTCCTTGGGCTCACCCTCACCGTGCTGGGCGGGGCCGCCGGCACGGCCGCCGCCGGTTCGGGCACCGCCGCTGCCGCTTCGGGTGCCGCCGCCGGTTCGGGCGGGCTGACAGGGCCCGTCGTGTACGCCCACCGGGGGGCTTCCGCCTACGCTCCGGAGAACACCCTCACCGCGGTCGACCTCGCGATGCTGATGGGTTTCACCTGGGTCGAGAACGACGTCCAGCGCACCAAGGACGGCGAGCTGGTGGTGATCCACGACGACACCCTGGCCCGGACCACCGACGTCGAAACGGTGTTCCCGAACCGCAGGCCCTGGCGGGTCAGGGATTTCACGGCGGCGGAGATCTCCCTCCTGGACGCGGGCAGCTGGTTCGGCGAGGGGTACGCGGGCGCCCGGGTACCGACCCTGCGCCAGTACCTCGACCGGGTGGAGCGCAACGAGCAGCGGCTGCTGCTGGAGATCAAGAAGCCTGAGCTCTACCCGGGGATCGAGCAGCAGACCCTGCGGGTGCTGGAGCAGGCGGGCTGGCTCGATGAGGACCATGTGGCGTACCGCCTGGTCGTGCAGAGCTTCAGCGCCGACAGCGTGCGCATCGTGCACGACCTGCACCCTGACCTCGTGACGGCCTTCCTGGGCACCCCGGCGGTGGCGGACCTGCCGGCGTACGCGCGGTTCACCGACCGGATCAATCCGTGGCACACCACGATCTCGGCCGAGTGGGTGGCGGCGGTGCACGGTCTGCGGGGGGCCCACGGCAAGGCCATGGAGGTGGACACCTGGATCGTCGACGACAAGGCGACGGCCCGGAAGGTGCGGGACATGGGCGTGGACGGGATCATCACGAACGCACCGGACGTGATCCGGGAGGCGGTCGGCGGTTCCTGAGCGGGGTGATGTGGTGATGTGGTGATGAGGTCGGCCACCGGTCGCCGTCGTTCGGCGCGGGTCGGCGTCGCCTCCGCCGCGGCTCGGCAGGGTCGGCGTCGTCCGGTGGGGGTCGGCGGGGTCGGCGTCGTTCGGCGGGGCTCGGGTTGTCCGTGCCTCGCCGTACGGTGGACGGGTGGACAGCACCGAGCGGCCCCGCGGGCCGCACCTCGAATGGACCGTCGTCGCGAGCGACATCGGCCCCCTGCTCCTGGCCGCGACCCCCGAGGGTCTGGTCCGGGTCGAGTTCCATGCCGAGCCGGCGCGGGTCGAGGCGATGATCGGCCCGCTCGTCTCCCGCCTCGGCGCCGACGCCCGGCGGCCGGCTCCGGGCGAGGAAGTCCTGCTGGCCGAGCCGATACGCCAGCTCGCCGCCTACTTCGCCGGTTCGCTCCGGCGCTTCGAGCTGCCGCTGGACTGGCGGCTCAGCTCCGGCTTCAACCGGCAGGTCCTGCGGGAGCTCGACCGTTCCGTGCCGTATGGAGCGGTCGTCGGGTACGGGGAGCTGGCCGCCCGCGTCGGCCAGCCCGGCGCGGCCCAGGCGGTGGGCAACGCCATGGGGTCGAATCCTCTGCCGCTGGTGGTGGCCTGCCACCGGGTCGTGGAGAACGACGGCGGGATCGGGGGCTTCGGCGGCGGGGTGGAAACGAAGCGGCTGCTGCTGGCGCTGGAAGGCGTCCTTCCACAGCCACTGTTCTGAACGGACCCGGTGGCCTTGGGCCGCGGTGGCCGGGTCGCGGTGCCTGCCTCGTGTTGCGGGAGGTGCCGGGCGGGACGGCGGGGCCGACGGCCCGGCCCCGGGCTGCGTCACGGTCAGCCGCTGCCGGGCCGCGGGGTGACGAGGCCGGACGAGGCCGGACGGGGTCGACCGAGGCCGCGGCCGGTTCGGCTCGGCTCGGGGTGGGCCGCGATCCGTCCCCGATTCTCGGTTCCGCCGCGCGGTAAGGGGTGGGAAACTGCTGCGGTGACTACTGCTGCCGCCGCCTGCGGCCCCACCGCGCCCGTTCGCGCACCGCACCGCCGGAAGGAGTGCGGCGCGTGACCGCCTCGCCCGGCACGGACCGGCCGGCTCCGCCGATCGCTCTCGCAGATCTCCCCCGACTGCGGCGCCGCACCTCCGGCGTTCTCATAGCCAGCCAGATACTCGGCGGCCTCGGCGTGCCCATCAGCATCGCCCTGGCCCCCGTGCTCGCGACCCAGGTCAGCGGCACCGAGGCCTTGTCCGGCTTCGCTTCCACGGCCTCGGTCATCGGCACCGCGCTGCTCTCCCTGCCCCTCGCCGCCCTGATGACCGCCCGTGGCCGCCGTCCCGGACTGGTCCTCGCGTACGTGATCGGCGCGGCCGGAGCCGCCCTCGTCGTGCTCGCCGCCGTCGTGGAGAACTTCCCGCTGCTGCTGCTCGGCATGGCCGCCTTCGGCGCCGCCTCCTCCGCCAACCTCCAGTGCCGCTTCGCCGCCGCCGACCTCGCCGCCCCGGACCACCGGGCACGGGCGATCTCCGTCGTCGTGTGGGCCACCACCATCGGTGCGGTGCTCGGGCCCAACCTCTCCGCCCCGGCCAGTCACGGCTTCGCGGGGACGTCCATACCCGAGACGGCGGGCCCCTTCGTGTGGGCCGGCGTGATCTTCCTGCTCACCGCCGCGCTGCTCGCCGTACTTCTGCGGCCGGACCCGCTCCTGACGGCCCGGGCGCTGGCCGCGCCCGAGGAGCAGACCCGCGAGGGACGCTCGCTGCGCGCCGGATTGGCCGCGGTCAAGGCCTCGCCGCGGGCCCGGCTCGCCCTGGTCACGGTTGCGGTGTCCCACACCACCATGGTGTCGATCATGGTGATGACCCCGGTCGACCTCGGCCACCACGGCGCCGGGCTGGAACTCATCGGCCTCGTGATCAGCGGGCACATCGCCGGCATGTTCGCCTTCTCGCCCGTCATGGGCTGGCTCGCCGACCGGATCGGCCGGCTGTCGGTGATCGGTCTGGCCGCCGGACTCCTCTCGGTCGCCGCCCTGCTGGCCGGTACCGCCGGGCCGAACCACGGCCAGAGCGCGCTCGGCCTGTTCCTGCTCGGCCTCGGCTGGTCCGCCGGGCTGGTGGCCGGCTCCGCGCTGCTGACCGATTCGGTGCCGCAGCCCGCACGGGCCGCCGTACAGGGGCTGAGCGACCTGACCATGAACACGGCGGCGGGCGTGGGCGGCGCGGCCTCCGGTCTGGTCATGTCCCAGGCGGGCTACGGCTGGCTGAACGCGATCGGCGCCGCGCTGCTGCTGCCGATGGCGGCGCTCGCCCTGTTCACCGCTCGCCGGCACCCTCTGCCCGGGAAGGGCGTCAGCAGCTGATCTGGCAGACCTTGCGGAGCGCGTCGTGCACGGTCCAGTCCAGGTCGTCTTGTCACCCTCCCGGAGGACGCAGGCGGAACCGGGGCGTACGGACACCGCGGTGCCCGCAGGCGCGGCGGTCTGGTCACCGCCGGTGCGTTCCGGGTACCGGTGTCTGCGCGACCGGCGCCAAGACCGCGCGTGTCGACGGGGAACGCTCCCCGGACGGGCGGGGACGTGGGGACGGGTGTGGCGGGAGCGGGTTTGGAGGCGCGGATCCGGTGCCATGGATGGGGACATGTCACAGCACACAGCATCTGAGGTCCCGGTCCTGTCGGACGAGGTACGCGAGGCACTCGCCAGGCGGCGCCCCGTGGTGGCCCTGGAGTCGACGATCATCGCGCACGGCCTTCCCCGCCCCCGGAATCTGGCGGTGGGTGGGGAACTGGAGGCGCTGGTCCGGGCGGAGGGCGCAGTTCCGGCGACGATCGCGGTCGTGGACGGGGTGGCGTACGCGGGCCTCGACAAGGCGCAGCTGGAGCGGATCGCGGGCGGCGAGGGCGTACGCAAACTCGGCCACCGCGATCTGGCACCCGCGCTCGCGACGGGGGCGACCGGGGCGACGACGGTGTCCGCGACGGCCTTCCTGGCCGCCCGGGCCGGCCTGCGGGTCTTCGCCACGGGCGGACTGGGCGGCGTACACCGGGAGTGGGCGCAGACGCAGGACGAGTCGGCGGATCTGTCTCTGCTGGCACGGACGCGGATCACGGTGGTGTGCGCGGGAGTGAAGTCGATCCTGGACGTGCCGGCCACGCTGCAGCGGCTGGAGACCCTGGGGGTGGGGGTGCTCGGCTACGGGACGGAACGTTTCCCCGGCTTCTACCTGGCAGATTCCGGTGAGCCGGTGGACTGGACCGTCCACCGGCCGGAGGAGGTCGCCGCGGTGATGGCCGCTCAGGACGAGCTGGGGGGCGCCGATTCGGCGCTCCTGGTGGCCAATCCGGTGGCCGAGGACGAGCAGCTGGATCCGGAACTGCACGACCGGGTGCTGGCCGAGGCCCTCGCCGCCTGCCGGGAGCGGGGGATCACGGGGCAGGCGGTGACACCGTTCCTGCTGGGGTTCCTGGTACGGGCCACCGCCGGGGCCTCGCTGGAGGCCAACCTGGCCGCGGTACGGGGCAACGTGCGGCTCGGGGCCCGGATCGCGGAGGCCTGGGCGGCGCGTCCGTGACCGGAGCGGGGGGCGCGAGCGGTGCGGGAGCCGGGGCGGGCGAGGGGGCCGGGGCGCAGGCGGGCGCAGGCGCGGAAGCGGGCGCAGGCGCGGAAGCGGGCGCAGGCGCGGAGGCGGGCGCCGGGTTCAAGGCGGGCGCCGGGTCCGCGCCCGGGGCCCTGCTCGTCGTCGGCGACGTGGTGACGGACGTGGTGGCGGTGCATCCGGAGCCCCTGACGCCGGCCACCGACACGGCCGCCCGCATCCGTACCCTCCCGGGCGGCGCCGGAGCCAACGCAGCGTGCTGGGCGGCCCGTACGGGCTCCGCGGAGGTACGGCTCCTCGCGCGAGTGGGCGCCGAATCGGCGCGGTGGCACGAGCGGGCGCTGCTCGAAGCGGGGGTGTGCCCGCGGCTGGTGATCGACCCGGAGGAGCCGACCGGGACGGTCGTCGCGCTGGTCGGCAAGGACGCGGAGCGGACCTTCCTGACCGACAGCGGCGCCGCGCTCCGGCTCTGCCCCGCCGACTGGACGCCGTCCCTGCTCGATGGAGTGGCCCATCTCCACCTCTCCGGTTACCTGTTCTTCGCCGACAGCAGTCGGGAACTGGCCCGGGTCGCGCTACGGGCGGCCCGCACCCGGGGGGTGCCGGTGAGCGTGGATCCCGCCTCGGCCGGCTTCCTGGCCGCTCTGGGTCCGCGGCGGTTCCTCGATGCCGTCGCGGGGGCCGGCGTACTGCTGCCGAATGAGGACGAGGCGCGGCTGCTGACCGGACTGCCGGAGCCGGCCGGGCTGGCGCGCGCCGCGGCGGAGCTGAGCCGGAGGGTGCCTCTGGTGGTGGTGACCCGGGGCGCGGCCGGGGCACTGATCGCCGAGGACGGCCGGGTCACCGCCGAGGTCGCCGCCGAAGCGGCCGAGGCGGTGGACTCCACGGGCGCGGGCGACGCGTTCACCGGCGGGTTCCTCGCGGCCCGGCTGGCGGGCGCGGACCCGGCGGAGGCCGCCCGCGCCGGATGCCGGGCGGCCGCGCTGGCGGTCACCCGGCTGGGCGGCAGACCCTAGGACCCGCCCGCCGGTCATCACGTCGGCGCGCGGCGGAGCCGGCCGGGCGGGCCTGGGCCGGGCCGGTGGGACCGGTCGGGCCGGGACTGGGGCCGGCAGTCGGCGCCGTGGGCCGGCCGCTCCCGGACCGGCGGGACGGGCGGCGGGACGAGCGTGCGTCCTCAGGCAGGCCCGCCGGGTGACCGGCGGATTCCGGTCCAAGCCGGATGGCGCGGGTCGTCGGCCCTGACCAGCGCGTCGGCGATCGAAGCCGGGTCGGTGTCGGCCTCGTAGCGCGCGAAGGCGGGCAGGGTCCAGCGCGCGGACTCCTCGGTGCGGCGGGCGAGCGCCCCCGGGGAGAGCCGGATGTGGACGCTCAGGTCGAAGGGGAACCAGTGGCCCAGCAGCAGCGGGCCGTACACGATGAGCACGCCGCCGGGCGGGAGTTCGGTGTACGGGCTGCGGGTCGCCCGGTCGGTCACCGGATCCCAGAGGTCGGGCAGCACGCGTCCGGTCCCACCGGGGTCCGTCGGGCCGAACACCTCGCGCCAGAGCGCGGCCGTGTCGTACCAGCCGCTGAGGTACGAGTCCACGTCCTGGCGGCCGTACTCGTAGCGGAGGGAGGCCGGCCGCAGGAAACCCTCGGCCGGGACGACCAGGACCGAACGGCCGCGCACGCGCAGCGCGTCGGCGAGATGCCCGGCGAGGACACCGGTGTCGGCGGCCGGTGCGCCGTCGATGCCCACCCGCTGCCAGATGTCCTGGCCGGGGGCGGCCTCGCGGTTGGCCTCGCGGGCCGTCTCGCGGGCCGCCTCGCGGTCGTCGAGGTGACCGGCGAGCCGCTCGGCCATTCGCTGCCATGTGATCGCTTCGAGCTGCACGATCTCATTGTCAGTGGGGACCCTTAGCGTCTTTTACGAGGGAACACCGGCGGACGGAAGCCGGTGGCCCGGCCTTTGGGGAGGGGTCTGTCATGGCTCGGGAGACGACGTATCTGGAGCTGTCGCAGGACGACGGCGGCGCGCACAAGTTCTACGAGGTGACGGTCGACGGCACGGCCGTCTCGGTGCGGTACGGGCGCATCGGCGCGGACGGCCAGCTGCAGAACTCCTCCTTCCCCACCGCCGACAAGGCGCGGGCGGCCGCCGCGAAGAAGATCGGGGAGAAGGTGCGCAAGGGGTACGCCCCGGCCGTGCGCGGGCAGCGCGCCGCCCGCTCGGTGACCCGCCGCCAGGTCACCTCGGCGCCGTCCACGGCACGGGCGGTCGCTCCGGTGCTGTGGCGCTTCCGTACCGGATCCTCGGCCTTCGGGATCCATGTGGACGAGGACCGCTGCTGGGTCGGCAACCAGGCGGGTGATGTCTACACGCTGAGCCACGGCGGTGAGGTGCTGGCCCGGTACTCGCTGCCGGACGGGGTGAAGTGCCTGGTGGCGGACGAGTTCTGGATATACGCGGGCTGCGACGACGGCACGGTGTACGACCTGTCGTCGAAGGTGCCCTTCGGGGCCTACGACATCGCGGCGGACGTGGACATCTTCTGGCTCGACATCCGCGAGGGCGTGCTCAATGTGTCCGACCGCAGCGGCGGCCTGACGGTCATCGACCACGAGGACGAGTTCCAGTGGTCGCGGCGGTCGGCCGGCTCCAACGCCTGGATGGTCCGGGCGGACGAGCGGGCGGTCTACCACGGGCACAGCCAGGGCGTCACGGCCTACGCCCCGGACGGGGGGCGGCAGTTGTGGCACACGGCGACGAACGGTTCGGTGCTGTTCGGCTGGCAGGAGGACGACGCGGTGTATGCGGGCACCGGGCGCAACACCGTGCAGCGGTTGTCGAAGGCCACCGGCGCGGTCGAGGCCTCGTACCGGTGCGACGCGGCGGTGTATTCGTGCGCGACCTCCCCGGACGGCAGGCACGTCTTCGCCGGCGACCTCGCCTCCTCGGTGTACTGCTTCGATGCCGACGGACGGCGGCTGTGGAAGCTGGGCACGGGCAGCGGGGCCGCGCTGTCGATGCAGTACCTGGAGGAGCGGCTGTACCTGGTCACGACGGACGGCTCGCTGGTCTGCGTGGACGCGAGCGAGGCGGCGATCGCCGCCGCCCAGCAGGGCTCGGTGCCGGCGCCGATGGACGTGAAATCAGCGGCGGCCCTGCCCGTGTACACGCCGGCCGCTTCGGCCTCGGCGGTGGCGACGGTCTCGGTGGCCGCGGCGCCCGCGGGCGCGGTGGTCGTGGAGTGCGTCCAGCAGGGTGGCCGGATGCGGGTGCAGGTGGTGTCGGGCGGCTTCGACTCCTCCTGGAACGTGCAGTTCCCGCGTGGGATCCGGGAGGCCGGCGCCCGCTATGTGGTGGACGGGCTGCACGCGGCCTCAGGGGGTTTCTACCGCGTGCGCGGGGAGATACGCCGCCTGGTGTGAGTGCTGTGAGTGCTGTGAGTGCTGTGAATGCGCCCGGCGGAGGCGGGGCCGGGACGGCGGGCGCCGGTTCCCGGAGGGCTCATGAAGCGTGCTCACGGCAGATCGCCGGTGTGACGCCCGGCGGGGCCGGGGTGGGTATGGAGAAGGGAGTGCCCTCGGGAAGGAGCGGAGTCACGTAGAGCACGACCGGCTCGGTGCCGAGGTTGTGGCCCAGGTGGGTGTGCAGAACTCCCGCGGGCTCCACGAAGGTGGTGCCGGCCGCGTGTACCTCGACCGTGCTGTCGTGCAGGACCCGTGTCAGCGTCCCCGACCTGACGACCGCGTCGAGCTGGACCCGGTGGTAGTGCCATCCGGTGCAAGCACCCGGCGCGATGACTATCTCCCGCCCCACGCCGCCCGCGGCGACACCAGCCCTCGCGAGCCGGTCAACCGTCGCCTGCCGCACACTCATGAGCCCTCCTCTGTGGACCGATCATCGTCCACTTGAGCCACCGTAGAAGGACATCAAGCCATCCGGGAAGAATTTGTGAAACATCACCTGCCGCTCCCCACCAGGTGATATGCGGCCCCTGCGGCGGTATCACCTCTGCATGAGCCTCGTGGTCTTCGAGTCGCTGAAGCAGATCCACTGCGCGGAGTGCCGACAGGGCCCGCTGCGGCACCTCGTCCGCGAGGCGGGTGTGCCGCGCTGCCTGGACTGCGCCGATCTGGGACATCTGGTCTACCTCCCGCGCGGCGATGCCGCGCTCACCCGCCGGGCCCGCGAGGCCAGTTCACTTTCCGCCGTCGTCGTCCGCTTCCACAAACGCCGCCGCCGCTACGAGCGTCAGGGGCTCCTGGTCGAGGAGACCGCCCTGGCCCGCGCGGAGCGCGCCTGTCTCCTGGACGCCGAGGCGCGGGCCCGGCGCCGCGAGCGCGCCCGGCTGCGCCGCGCGGCCGAGGACACCCGTTTCACGGCGGCCTTCGCCGCCGAGATACGGCGGCTGTTCCCCGGGTGTCCGGCCGATCGGGCGCTGGCCATCGCCACTCATGCCTCGGTGCGCGGCAGCGGCCGGGTGGGCCGCAGCGCGGCCGGCCGGGCCCTGGACGAACTGGCCGTCTCGGTGGCGGTACGAGCCGCCGTGCGGCACACCGACACCGAGTACGACGCCCTGCTGATGGCGGGTATCCCGCGGTTCGCCGCCCGGGCCCGCCTGTCCGCGCAGATCGACGCGATCCTGGACGGGTGGCGTACGGGGAGCGCTAATTGAGGCGGAACCGGCGGTAGAGCAGCACACCGCCGAGCAGCAGCGCTCCACCACCGGGCAGCAGGTAGCCGACGCCGTCGGCGCCGGTCTGGGCCAGGGCCGAGGTGTGCCGCGGCGGCGCCGGCGGGACCGTCGGGGCCTTCGGCTGCTCGATGACGGGCGGCTGCGTCGGCTTTTCGCCGCTGGGCACCGGGCCGTTGACGGAGGTGTTGCCGCTGGAGCCGTTGCCGACCCCGACGACGCTCACCGCGTTGCCGCTGACGTTGAGGGGCACGTCGATCGGGAGCTGGAGCCCATTGCCGGAGAGCAGCCCCGGCGAATCCTTTCCGCGCCCGTCGGCCACGGCTCCCCCGCCGTTGCCGCCGCCCGGTTTCGACGGCTGTGACGACGGCTGCGAGGGCCTCGGCCCCGGGTGGCCGCCACCGCTCGGCGCCTCGTTGGCACAGCGGTTGCCGGCCGCCGGGTTCAGCAGGCCGATCACGTTCACGGTGTTGCCGCACACATTGACCGGGGTGTGCACGGGCAGTTGCACCAGATTCCCGGAGAGCAGCCCCGGCGAGCCCTCGGCCGCTGCGCTCGCGTCCGCATCGGCGTAGGCGAATCCGCCGACACCCGCGACCGCCAGCCCACCTCCCGCAACGATCGCCGCGATCAAGCCATTCCGACGACTGTGACGCATCAGTTTCTCGCCTTCCGGAGGAGTTCACGGGTGTTGCACCCGCACCGGAAACAACGCGCTGAACCCATTCGGGTTATAGAGCCGGTAGGCATTTCACTCCATCGTGTACTGGGTACTGCCTATTTCATGACCGATCGCTCCCCGCGCCCGCTGCTCCTCCTTGACGTGGACGGCCCTCTCAACCCCTTCCGGTCCCCCCTCGCCGGCCTGCACGGTTACACCAGCCACCGCATGCGTCCGGCCATCTGGATGTCCCGCCGCGCCCCCGATTCCCGGAGTGCTCGGCGCGGCCTGCGGGTCCGCCTCCACCCGTCCCACGGCGCCCGGCTGGAGGCTCTGCCCTTCGATCTCGCCTGGGCCACGACCTGGATGCACGAGGCCAACACGATGATCGCCCCGCACATAGGACTTACCGGTGATCTTCCTGTCATCGAATGGCCGGAACTCTTCGCCCACGACCCCGACGGCCTCTCCTGGAAGACCCGCCCCCTCCTGGAGTGGGCGGCGGGCCGCCCCTTCGCCTGGGTCGACGACATGATCAATCCCCGCGACCGCGCCTGGATCGCCGCCCACCATCCGGCCCCGGCGCTCCTCCTGCGCATCCACCCCCGTCGCGGCCTGCGCGACCGGGACTTCCTCACCCTGACCCGCTGGGCGACCGAGATCAGTGCAGCAGCGCGGTGACCGGGTCGCAGGAGGGGCGGCCGGTCGGCCACCAGTCGTCGTCGTCCGGGCGGGATTCGTAGGCGTACCAGAGGGCGTCGCGGCCGAGGCGGAGTTGGCGGGTGCTCGCCGTGAGGCGGTTGCGGTCGGGGCGGAAGGAGCCCTGGGCAGCCGCGAGGAGCGCCGGGCGGGCCCGGTCGAAGGGGCCGGCCGGGGGGTCCCAGGGCTCCTCCAGGGCGGCGAGGGCGGCACGGCCGCCCTGGCGCCAGGCCGCGGCGGCGCGGGCAAGGTCGGTGGTGGTGCGGCCGGTGGCGCGGGCCAGATCCCGGTAGAGGGTGCGGGCCGCGCCGGTGAGGCCCGCCGTGGCGTGCGCGGAGGCCAGCCGGACGGCGTCCTGCCACAGGGACAGCCCGGCGATCGGGTCCTCGGCCGTGGTGAGAAGGGCGAGAGCGCGGGCGGCGGCGTCGGAGGCGAGCTGGTCCAGGGCCAGCGGGTCCGGGGCGGCGGGGTCGCCCGGGTAGGAGGGCGGGAGCCCCGCGGCGGCGGGTGCGGCGAGCGGCGCGGGCAGCAGCGGCAGGCTGGTCCGGGCGAGCGCCGCGCGGGCCGGGACGCCGGGGAAGTCCGGGGCGGTGTCGGGCTGTTCGCGTGCGGCGTGGGCGGCATTGCGGCGGGCGAGCTCTTCGAGGAGCTCCCGTTCTCCCCGGCCGCGCAGGAGCAGCAGGACGAAGGGGTCCTCGTCGAGGAGGCGGGCCGCCCGGTAGCAGAGGGCCGCCGCGTGCTTGCACGGCGGACGCCCGAAGTCCGGGCAGGAGCAGTGCGGGACGAGCTCACCCACGCCGGGCAGGATCGTCTCCGCGAGGCTCTGCGGGACCTCCCGCTCCAGCAGGGCGGCAAGCGCCGCGGGATCGGCCGCCATCGCCTCCAGCAGGTCCCCCCACTCGGCGTCCGCGAAGGCGGGCAGGACCAGCTCCGTGCGGTACGGGCGGGCCCGGCTGCCCCGGACGTACGCCACGATCCTGCCGGGCGTGACGGTGACGGCATCGACGTGGCCCTCGGCGGCATACAGACGGCCCCGGGCCAGGCGGGCCGCGTCACGGGAGGCCTCTTCCAGCGCCGCCACCCAGGCCCGGCCCCACCAGCTCACCGCCTCCACCCCGGGGGGCACGGTCTCGAAGGTGCGGCGGCGGTCGTCCCGCGCGGTGATCATGCGGGCCTCCGCAGGGACACGAGGTCGGCCAGCTCGCGGTCGGTCAGCTCGGTGAGCGCCGACTCGCCGGAGCCGAGGACGGCATCGGCCAGGGCCCGCTTCGCCTCCAGCATCTCGGCGATCCGGTCCTCCACGGTGCCTTCGGCGATGATCCGGTGCACCTGGACGGGCTGGGTCTGGCCGATCCGGTAGGCGCGGTCGGTGGCCTGCTCCTCGACGGCCGGGTTCCACCAGCGGTCGAAGTGGATGACATGTCCGGCCCGGGTCAGATTCAGCCCGGTGCCCGCCGCCTTCAGGGAGAGCAGGAAGACGGGGACCTCGCCCGCCTGGAAGCGGTCCACCAGTTCCTCGCGGCGCGGCACCGGCGTCCCGCCGTGCAGGAGTTGGTGGGAGATCCCGCGGTCGGACAGGTGCCGCTCGATGAGGCGGGCCATCGTCACATACTGGGTGAAGACGAGCACCGAGCCGCCCTCGGCCAGGATCGTGTCCAGGAGCTCGTCCAGCAGGGCCAGCTTGCCCGAGCGGTGGGCGATGCGGGGCTGCTCCCCCTTCACCTCGTGCTCTTTCAGATACTGCGCCGGGTGGTTGCAGATCTGTTTGAGCGACGCCAGCAGCTTCATGATCATGCCACGCCGCTCGATGCCCTCGCTCGCCTCGATCACGGCCATCGTCTCGTCCACCGCGGCCTGGTAGAGCGAGGCCTGCTCGCGGGTCAGGGAGACCGGGTGGTCGGTCTCCGTCTTCGGCGGCAGCTCCGGCGCGATGCCGGGGTCGGACTTCTTGCGCCGCAGCAGGAACGGCCGTACGAGAGCGGCCAGTCGGGCGACGGCCGCCTCATTGCCGCCGTCCTCCTCCTGCTGGTGTTCCACCGGGCGGGCGTGGCGGGCGCGGAAGGCGGTGAGCGGGCCCAGCAGCCCGGGCGTCGTCCAGTCGAGCAGGGCCCACAGCTCGGAGAGGTTGTTCTCCACCGGGGTACCGGTCAGGGCCACCCGGGCGGGCGCCGGAACCGTGCGCAGGGCCTTCGCCGTCGCCGAATGAGGGTTCTTGACGTGCTGCGCTTCATCGGCGACGACCATGCCCCAGCTCCGCTCGGCCAGTTGGGGGGCGCTGGCGCGCATCGTCCCGTACGTGGTCAGCACGAAGCCGCCGGCCAGGCCGTCGAGGCTGCGGCTGCCGCCGTGGAAGCGGCGCACGGGCGTGCCGGGGGCGAACTTCTCGATCTCGCGCTGCCAGTTGCCCAGCAGCGACGCCGGACACACGACGAGCGTCGGCTCGGGGCGGTCCCGGTGCAGGTGCAGCGCGATCAGTGTGACGGTCTTGCCCAGGCCCATGTCGTCGGCGAGGCAGCCGCCGAGGCCGAGCGAGGTCATCAGGTCCAGCCAGGCCAGACCGCGCGCCTGGTAGTCGCGCAGGGTGGCCTTGAGTCCGACGGGCTGCGGCAGCGGGGCGAGCTCGCCCGTCAGCCGCTCGCGCAGAGCGGCCAGCGCCCCTACCGGAACCGCCTCGACCGCTTCCCCGTCGACCTCTGCCGTCCCCGACAGTACGGCGGCCAGCGCGTCCACCGGGTCCAGCAGGCCCAACTCCCGCTTGCGGGCCTTGCGCACGAGCTCCGGATCGACCCGCACCCACTGGTCGCGCAGCCGCACCACGGGCCGGTGGGCCTGCGCGAGCGCGTCCATCTCTCCCGGGGTGAGCCGGTCGCCGCCCAGCGCCAGTTCCCAGGAGAAGGCGAAGAGGTGCTCCGCGTCGAAGAAGGCGGTGCCGTCGGTGGCGGACCCGGGCGCCGTGGACCGTACGACGGCGGTCGCGGACAGCGTACGGGCCAGCTCGCGCGGCCAGTGGACCAGGACCCCGGCCTCCGCCAGGCGGGTGGCGGCCACGCCCAGCAGGTCTTCGAGCTCCGGGTCCGACAGGGAGAGGACGTCCGGCGCGGGCTGGTCCAGCAGGCGCAGCAGCGGCGGCCAGATGCGCGCGGCCCGGCGCAGCGCGAGCACGGCGTCGATCCGGGCCCGGGGACCGAACCCGGCTCCTGCCGCGCCGGCCCACAGCAGCCCCGCATCCGTGATCAGTGTCGGGTCGGCGAGGCTGTGCACCTGGACGACGGCGGCCCCCGCTCGCCGGATGTCATCGTCCTCCTCGGCCTCGTCGAAGAGGCGGAAGGAGGACAGGTCGAGCCGGAGCGAGATCCCCACGCCGGTGTCGGCGCCGGCTGCGACCTGCGCGGCCCACTCCCCCATCCCGGGCACCCGCTGCGGTTCACGCGCGGCGAAGGGCCGCCCGGCGGCCACGGGCGCGGCGGGGGTACGGGGCAGGCTGTCCGAGACGGCGTCGAGGAACGAACGGAGCAGCGCCTCCGGTTCGGGCAGCTGAAGCGGGCGGCGGCCGGCGAGGGGGGTCGCATACCCCTCATACGGCATCGCGGCGGCGATCGCGCGGAGGTGGTCCACGTCCCCGGCGTCCAGTGGTCCTGCGCGCCAGGCGTCGACGCCGTCGGGGGTGATCCCGGGGAGCAGCCGGCCACGGGCGACCAGGGTGAGCGCCTGCGCGGCGGCGGTGCCCCATGCCCGGGTGGCGGGATGCGCGCCCGGGCTGCGGGGCGCGTGCGCGAACAGCGGCAGGGCGGCGGTGACGGACAGGGTCACGGCGGGCACGGTCCGGCTGCGGACCCCGTCGCCGTGGGGCCGCACGACCGTCAGCGATCCCGGTGTGCCCACATCGGGCAGGACGTCCCCATCGGGCGACCAGAAGGCGACCCTCCCCTCCCGGGGCACGGCCGCGGGCAGGAAGACGGCGGCGTGGCGCAGCAGTGCCCGTGCGTGCGCCTGCGGCGGCGACTGCGACGGCTGGTACTGATGCTGAGGCTGGTGCTGTAGCTGCGTGGTCACGGCGTCCCCCCCTTCCCGACCGACTTGCCGACCGGTCTTTCCGGCCGATGCGGATCTCTTCTGCCGACGAGTCTAGGTGCGCCCACTGACAACGCCGCTGACCTGGGCATACGCCGGGACGGGGACGGATCCTCCGCCTAGGCTCAGCGCTCGGGTCAGCACTCGGGTCAGCGCCCCCAGCGGCCCCGTTCCGTCGCGTAGCCGTACACGGGTCGCCCCGCGGAGGCGGCCGTGCGCAGCGGCCGGCCGCCGTCGTCGATGCGCAGGGTGCCGGAGCCGGACGGCCCGGTCCAGATCAGGTCGAGGGACCAGTCGCAGTCACAGCCCGTGGTGGCGGCCTCCACCCGCAGGACGACCGGCTCGGCCGCCGAGACGCGCAGCGGGAAGGCGGGGGCCGGAACCCGGTTCCCGGCGTCGTTCCCGGCGACGGGCCGGGCCAGCGGACGCGGCGCGTCCAGATTGACCGCGAACCCGGCCGGGGTCAGAGCTCCGCCGCAGCCCTGCGACATCTGGTAGACGTTCCAGGGCGGCGGGGTGCGCCGCGCGGCCACCCGTACCTGCAGATCCTCCAGGACCACGGTGCCCGCGCCCACACCGTGCAGGGTGACCTCCACGATCTGGGTCCCCGCGTGCACCGCGCGCTGCGCCGCCGCCCAGGCGGGCGCGTCGGCCTCCACGGGCGGCGGGGGCACCGCTCCCGGGCCCTGCTCCACGAGGTAGGCGTGATCGCAGCCCGCGTTCCACACGTGCGACCGAACCGCCGCCCGCAGCGGCGCGCCCGGGGACGGAGCCGGGCTCGACGCGGAACCACCGGCCGCCGCGGACGCACCGGCCGACGCGGACGGACCGGCCGACGACGATGCACCAGGCGACAGCGACGGACCGGCCGACGCCGTCGGGCCCGCCACCGACCCGGCCTGCGGCGTACGCCGCTCCGGGCCGGCCGCCGCCAGCACCGCCACGGTCACCGCTCCAGCCGTGACCCCCGCGGCGGCGACCGCGGCCACCCGCCGCCGATACCAGGGCAGCCGAGCCGCCGCCCCACGCTCCGGCTCGACGGCCCCGGCCCCGACCCTTGCCTCCGCCTCCGCCTCCGCCTCCGCCTCCACCCCACGTTCCGGCGCGACGGCCTCGCCCCCGGCCGCCGCGGCGGCGCCCCGGCCCACCGCCCGCCGCTGCGCGTCCGCCAGCAGCCACGCCCGGTGCAGGTCCACCGCCTCCCCGGGCGATGCCCCGCAGACCCGCGCGAAACGGTCCACCACCGCGAACTGCGTGGGTACGGCCTCCCCGTTGCAGTAACGGTGCAAGGTCGACGTACTCGTGTGCAGCTTGCGCGCCAGCACCCCGTAACTCAGCCCCGCACGCTCCTTCAGCTCCCGCATGAGCCGCGCGAACCGCTCGGACTCGCCCAAGCCTTCGCCCGAACCTTCCTGTCCCACGCCCACGCCCACGCGCCCGCCCTCCCGTTCGTGCCCGCCCGAACCCGCGCCCACGGCGTTCCCCCGTCCCACGACTGCGTTCCATGCAGGGGGTGTTCCCCCAGGTGGCAGCGCGTACGGACATTCCAGTGTCCCGAATCGGCCGCGATCCATCGCCCGATACCCCGGCCGTGGGAAAGGTTGCCCACGTACACCCACGCACCGATGAACGAGAACGGGGAGAACCCACCATGTTCCGACGCTCCGGCACTTCCATCACTTCCGTCACTTCCGCCGCCCCCGCCACCTTCGCCTCCGCCCTCCTCGCGGCAGCCGCCGCCCTCGTCCTCACCGCCTCGACCACCGCCACGGCCGCCACCGCGCCCGGGTTCATCAACGGCACCGACCTGCCGCCGCACCCCACCTCACCCTGGTACGCGGACGCGATCACCCAGGGACTGCCCGAGTCCACGCCGTTCTGCCTGGAGGACGTACTTCCGACGACGGGAAGCTGGCACCGCCGCTTCGGCACCGAGTTCGACACCGGCGCCGTGCAGGTCTCCGTACGGTCCTCGTCGGCCTCCGCTGCCGCCCGGCTCGCCGACGCCCTGGAGCGCGAGGTCGCCGCCTGCGCCGCCGACTGGCTGCGGGCGACCCCGGGCGGTACGGCCTCCTGGCAGGACTACGGGGCCCTCGCCGTCGAGGAGGGCGCGCACGTCTACGGGGTGCACACCTCCATCCCCGACTCCGAGCCCGGCGTGCACCTCTACGGCATCGGACGCGACGGGTCCACCGTGACCGTCGTGCAGTGGGGCGAGATGGGCAACCTGAGCCACGCCCCGGTCGCCGGCTTCAAGAAGACGACCACCAGGGCCGTGAACAAGCTCAACCCCTGAGCCGTCACGCCGACGCCTCCCCGGTGGGACCATGGACCTGAAGCATGCGACGTGAGGCGCTGCGCGGCCACGCACGGTGATGCGATGAGGCGAGGCGAGACGAGGCCACGCAGCGGCATTCAGGGGATGCGAGGCGATGGTCATGCGTTCCGGAAACGAGCCGGTCACCGCCCGCAGCCCGCTGCGGCTGCGGTTCTGGCTGAGTCTGTGGGGGCTGATCTGGGCGGCCGCCGGGACGGCCGCCTTCGCACTGGCCGGCCGTCCCGGGTGGGCGGCCGCCTGCGGGGTGATCGCCGTGCTGGCGGTCGTGGACCTGGCCGTGGTGCTCCACCACATCCACCAGGGGCCGCATTACCAGCCCGGTCGCGACGTCCCGCCGTACGAGCCGCCCCAAGCCCGGTGAGCCGGCCGCGGCCCGAGGGCGGTGAGGCCACGCTGAGCACCCCGGGACCGCGGGCCGAGGGCCGGAGCGAAGCCGGCCCTGGCACGGTGCGGCTCAGGCCTCGAAGCGGGCCGCCTCCAGGTACTCCGGCTGCGGGTCGAGCGCGGCGGCCAGCCTGAAGTGCTTGCGCGCCTGCTCGGGCCGCCCGGACCGCTCATGGGTACGGGCCAGCGCGAAGTGGGCGAAGGCGTTGTCCGGCTCCCGTTCCAGCACCAGCTCGAACTCCAGCGCCGCGGGCCGCAGTTGGGCAGCCGCGAAGAAGGCCCGGGCACGCAGCAGCCGGGCCGCCGTGTTCTCCGGGTGGGCCGCTATCACCGAGTCGAGCAGCTTGACCGCGCCCCGCGGGTCACGTGCGGCGAGCAGGTGCTCGGCGGCCCGGTAATCGATGACGTGCGTCTCCGGACTCGCGGAACCGGACGGCGAAGGCGACGACGACGGCTGCGGCGTAATGTCGGACACGTTGTGTTCCTTCCCTCTGCGGACGCGTTCAACGCCCCCGCCTCGTCCGCTATTCCATGAGCACGTCAGGTCCCACAGCCCGCATCGCCCCCGGCCGGCGCCTGAAGCCGCGCCCGCACGGTGAGCTCCTCCCACACCTTGCGCACCTGCGGCTCCAGCGCCTCCAGCGGCCCGTCGTTGTCGATCACGAGCGTCGCCACCGCCAGCCGCTGAGCCCGCGTGGCCTGGGCGGCCATCCGGGCCCGCGCCTCCTCCTCGGCCATCCCGCGCAGGGCGGTCAGCCGCGCCAGCTGCGTCTGCGGCGCCGCGTCCACCACGACCACCAGGTCGTACAGCGACGCCAGGCCGTTCTCGGCGAGCAGTGGTACGTCGTGCACCACGATCGCGTCGGATCCGGCGGCGGCTCCCAGCTCGGCCGACCGCGCCCCGACCAGCGGGTGCACGATCGCGTTGAGGCGCTGGAGCTTCGCGGGGTCGGCGAAGACGATCGACCCCAGCTTCTGCCGGTCCAGCGCGCCCTCGGCGGTCAGCACCGACTCCCCGAAGGCCGCCACGACGGCCGCGAGCCCGGGCGTGCCCGGTTCAACGACCTCCCGCGCGATCCGGTCGGCGTCCACGATGACCGCCCCGTACCTCGCCAGCAGCCGCGAGACCTCGCTCTTGCCGGCACCGATTCCGCCCGTCAGGCCCACTCTCAGCATGCTTCGCAGCTTAGTCGGGGCCCCCTGACCGGCGTACGGCGCGCCCGGGATCAGCCTTCGCCCTCGCGCTCCGCGAGGAACCGCTCGAACTCGCGGCCGATCTCGTCCGCCGACGGGATCTCCGCCGGCTCGGCCATCATGTTGCCCCGGGTCTCGGCGCCGGCCGCGGCGTCGTACTGGTGCTCCAGGCCCTGCACCAGGCTGACGAGCTCCTCGTCGCCCTCCCGGATCTGCCGGTCGATCTCCGTCTGCGTGCGGTGCGCCTCGGTGCGCAGCGCGTGCGCCACCGCCGGCAGGACCAGCCCCGTCGCCGCCGTGATCGCTTCCAGCACCGTCAGCGCGGCGTCCGGGTACGGGGAGCGCGCGACGTAGTGCGGTACGTGCGCGGCGACACCCAGCACGTCGTGCCCGGCCTGGCCGAGGCGGAACTCCACCAGCGACTCCGCGCTGCCGGGGACCTGCGCCTCTTCGAAGGGGCTGCGGTGGCCGGGCATGAGGTCCGTCCGGTTGCCGTGCGGGGTGATGCCGACGGGCCGCGTGTGCGGGACTCCCATCGGGATGCCGTGGAAGTTGACGGAGAGCCGGACCCCGAGGCGCTCGACGATCTGCCGGACGGCGACGGCGAAGCGCTCCCATTCCACGTCGGGCTCGGGCCCGGAGAGCAGCAGGAACGGCGCGCCGGTGGCGTCCTGGACGAGACGCACCTCCAGCAGGGGCTCCTCGAACTCGGACCAGTGGTCGCGCTGGAAGGTCAGCAGCGGGCGACGGGCCCGGTAGTCGACCAGCCGGTCCGCGTCGAATCGGGCCACGACCTGGTGGGGCAGGGTGTCGAGGAGCCGCTCGACGATCTGCTCCCCGGCCTCACCGGCGTCTATGTACCCCTCGAAGTGGTAGAGCATGACCAGCCCGGCCGAGTCCTGGGCCAGCGCCAGGTCCGCCACCGCCAGGCCCTTGGCGTCCCATTCGTACAAACCTTGTGGATCAAGCACCGTCACCACTCCTCCTCGCCGCGTTCTCTGCACAGAACGTCCAAGGGGGCCTGACCATTCCCCAGTTGACCGCATACACAAGAACGCGATGGATCGCGGCGCGGAGGCCGCCTGATGGCGCGGCGGGCGCGGAGGGCGTCTGATGGCGCGGTGGGCGCGGCACCAACGCGGTAAGGCCCGCCCCCCTGAGGGGACGGGCCTTACCATTTTCAGCTCAGCTCAGCTCACACCGGAGTGTGATGCGCGCTGCGATCAGCTCTGGCCGCCGGCCAGCTTCTCGCGGAGCGCGGCCAGGGCCTCGTCCGACGCCAGGGCGCCGGAGGTCTCGTCCGACTCCGAGGAGTACGAACCACCCGAGATGCCCGCACCGGCGTTGCCGGTGGCGGCCGGGGCGGCAGCACCCTCGGCAGCAGCGGCCTCGTCGGCCTCGCGGCTCTTGATGACCTGGGCCTGGTGCTGCTCGAAGCGCTGCTGCGCCTCGGCGTACTGGGCCTCCCAGGCCTCGCGCTGCTTCTCGAAGCCCTCGAGCCAGTCGTTGGTCTCGGGGTCGAAGCCCTCGGGGTAGATGTAGTTCCCCTGGTCGTCGTAAGACGCGGCCATGCCGTACAGGGTCGGGTCGAACTCGACCGACGCCGGGTCGGCACCGAAGGACTCGTTGGCCTGCTTCAGCGACAGCGAGATCCGGCGACGCTCAAGGTCGATGTCGATGACCTTGACGAAGATCTCGTCGTTGACCTGGACGACCTGCTCCGGGATCTCCACGTGGCGCTCGGCCAGCTCGGAGATGTGGACCAGACCCTCGATGCCCTCGTCCACGCGGACGAACGCACCGAACGGAACCAGCTTGGTGACCTTACCCGGGACGACCTGACCGATCTGGTGCGTCCGGGCGAACTGCTGCCACGGGTCTTCCTGCGTCGCCTTCAGCGACAGGGAGACGCGCTCGCGGTCCATGTCCACGTCGAGGACCTCGACGGTGACTTCCTGGCCGACCTCGACAACCTCGGACGGGTGGTCGATGTGCTTCCAGGACAGCTCGGAGACGTGGACGAGACCGTCGACGCCACCCAGGTCCACGAAGGCACCGAAGTTGACGATCGAGGAAACGACGCCGGAGCGGACCTGACCCTTCTGCAGGGTGGTGAGGAACGTCTGGCGAACCTCGGACTGGGTCTGCTCGAGCCAGGCGCGGCGGGACAGGACCACGTTGTTGCGGTTCTTGTCCAGCTCGATGATCTTGGCCTCGAGCTCCTTGCCCACGTAGGGCTGGAGGTCGCGGACACGACGCATCTCGACGAGAGAAGCCGGCAGGAAGCCGCGGAGGCCGATGTCGAGGATGAGACCACCCTTGACGACCTCGATGACGGTACCGGTGACGATGCCGTCTTCTTCCTTGATCTTCTCGATGGTGCCCCAGGCACGCTCGTACTGAGCGCGCTTCTTCGAGAGGATCAGGCGGCCTTCCTTGTCCTCCTTCTGGAGGACCAGGGCCTCGATCTCGTCGCCGACCTTGACGACCTCGTTCGGGTCGACGTCGTGCTTGATCGAGAGCTCGCGGCTCGGGATGACACCTTCGGTCTTGTAACCGATGTCGAGGAGAACCTCGTCCCGGTCAACCTTGACGATGACGCCGTCGACGATGTCGCCATCGTTGAAGTACTTGATCGTCTCGTCGATCGCCGCGAGGAACGCGTCCGCGTCGCCGATGTCGTTGACCGCAACCTGCGGAGTGGTGGCGGTGGTCTCGGTGCTGCTCGTCATGTGGGAAAGGGCTCCGGTTACGGACAGAAAGTCGTAGGTACTGCTACGCCGGGAGCCCTTATCGGCATCCACCGAAGCCGGACAGCCAAGGAGACCCCCATTCCGCGCAGCGCGGAGGGCCTCGAAAACCGAGGGGACATCAACAGATGCAAGCGCAGCCTGCTAGGTCTGAGGAGCACAGGCTCGCAGCGCAACTTGTAGCATACGGGGGCAGCCGGACAGGGTCAATGCGCGAAGGCACACACCCCGGGCAGATCGCCGAATAACCGGCACAATTCGTAGGCGGGAAGGCCCTGTGGGCCTTCTCCGTCTTGTTCCACCTTGTTCCACAGACACGGGCGGACACGTGCCGGACATTCGCAGACTACGACGACGGGCCCCATGAACCAAGAGGACTACGCCCCCCAAGACGCCTACGGGGCCGACGGCGGCCCCGAGGACGACGCCGAGGCCACGCGCCGGGACGCGGGGGAAGCGGAGAGCAGCCGCGCCAGCCGAGGCTGGTGGGACCGCAACGCCGACGAGTACCAGAGCGAGCACGGCGCCTTCCTCGGCGACGACCGCTTCGTGTGGGGACCGGAGGGACTGGACGAAGCGGAGGCCGCCCTCCTCGGCCCCGCCGCCTCCCTGAGGGGCAAGGACGTCCTGGAGATCGGCGCCGGCGCCGCGCAGTGCTCGCGCTGGCTGGCCGCCCAGGGCGCCCGCCCGGTCGCCCTCGACCTCTCCCACCGCCAGCTCCAGCACGCCCTGCGCATCGGCGACGACGTGCCCCTCGTCGAGGCCGACGCCGGCAGGCTGCCCTTCCGCGACGGCTCCTTCGACCTCGCCTGCTCCGCCTACGGCGCCGTCCCCTTCGTCGCCGACCCCGTGAACGTCATGCGCGAGGTACACCGCGTCCTGCGCCCCGGCGGCCGCTGGGTCTTCTCCGTCACCCACCCCATCCGCTGGGCCTTCCCCGACGACCCCGGTCCCGAGGGGCTCTCCGTGGCCGCCTCCTACTTCGACCGGACCCCGTACGTCGAGCAGGACGAGCAGGGGCGCGCGGTGTACGTCGAGCACCACCGCACCCTCGGCGACCGGGTCCGGGACGTGGTGGCGGGCGGGTTCCGCCTGCTCGATCTCGTCGAGCCCGAGTGGCCCGAATGGAACGCCCAGGAGTGGGGCGGCTGGTCCCCGCTGCGCGGCAACCTGATCCCCGGCACGGCGATCTTCGTCTGCGAGCGGAGCGAGACGGGGGTCCCTCCCGGCCGGGGGCCGGGGGAGGCGCTGACGTGATCCGCCACTCCGCCCTCGACGCCCTTCCCGTACGGGAGGCCCTGCCCGCGCTCGTCTCGGCACTGGACGGCCACGGCACCGCGGTGCTCTGCGCCCCGCCCGGCACCGGCAAGACCACGCTGGTGCCGCTGGTGCTGGCGGGACTGGTGGGGGACGGACCGCGCCGCCGGGTCGTGGTCGCCGAGCCCCGCCGGATCGCCGCCCGGGCCGCCGCCCGCCGGATGGCCTGGCTGCTGGGCGAGCAGGTCGGAGCCTCGATCGGCTTCACGGTCCGCGGCGAGCGGGTGGTGGGCGCACGGACCGCGGTGGAGGTGGTCACCACCGGTGTGCTGTTGCAGCGCCTCCAGCGCGACCAGGAGCTGTCCGGCGTGGACGTCGTCGTCCTGGACGAGTGCCACGAGCGGCACCTGGACGCCGATACGGTCGCCGCCTTCCTTCTTGACGTACGGGAAACCCTGCGGCCGGAGCTGCGCCTCGTCGCGGCTTCGGCGACGACCGACGCGGCCGGATGGTCCCGGGTGCTCGGTCGGGGCGGTCTCGGCGGCGCGCCGGTGGTGGAGGCCGCGGGCATCTCGTACCCGGTGGAGACCGTCTGGGCTCCCCCCGCCCGGCCGGTCCGGCCGCCCCACGGCATGCGGGTGGATCCGGCGCAGCTGACGCATGTGGCCTCGGTGGTGCGGCGGGCGCTGGCGGAACGTTCCGGCGACGTCCTGTGCTTCCTGCCCGGCGTCGGGGAGATCGCCCGGGTCGCCGGGCAGCTGGGCGGGGTGGACGCGGAGGTGCTCCAGATCCACGGCCGGACCCCGGCGGCCGTGCAGGACGCCGCCCTGACGGCGTCGGACCACCGCCGGGTGATTCTGGCCACGGCGGTGGCGGAATCGAGCCTGACCGTGCCCGGCGTACGGGTGGTGGTGGACTCCGGGCTGGCCCGCGAGCCGCGCGTCGACCACGCGCGGGGGCTGGGCGCGCTGGCGACCGTACGGGCCTCCCGCGCGGCCGGGCGCCAGCGGGCGGGCCGGGCCGGGCGGGAGGCGCCGGGCGCGGTGTACCGCTGCTGGACGGAGGCCGAGGACGGCCGCCTGCCCGCATTCCCCGCACCGGAGATCCGCATCGCCGACCTGGCGCAGTTCGCCCTCCAGGCCGCCTGCTGGGGCGACCCGGACGCGGCCGGCCTGGCGCTGCTGGACCCGCCGCCGGCGGGTGCGATGGCGGCGGCGCGGGAGGTACTGGTCGCGGTCGGCGCGGTGGACGCGGCAGGACGGCCGACCCCGCGCGGGCTGCGGATGTCCCGCCTGGGACTGCACCCTCGGCTGGCGCGCGCCCTCCTGGACGGCACGCAGGCGCTGGGCGCGCGGCGGGCCGCGGAGGTGGTCGCCCTGCTCAGCGAGGAGCCGCCGCGGGAGTACGGCGACGACCTGGCCGCGGCGTGGCGTTCGGCCCGTCGGGGCGAAGACGGCTACGCGGCGCGCTGGCGCGCGGAGGTCCGGCGGCTGGAGCGTGCGGTGGGCTCGGCTGCCGTGGGCTCGGGCGCGCGGGGGCCCGACGGCTCGGCCGCCGTCCCCGCGTCCCCGGGGGCGGGTGCCGCCGCGCGGGGCTCTTCCCCCACCCCGGCCCTTTCCGGAACCGGGGGCGGAGCCCCCGGGTCCGAGGATGCCGCCGCCGGGCTGATCGCGGCGCTGGCCTTCCCCGAGCGGGTCGCCAGGGCCAAGGGTGAGGGAGCCTTCCTCATGGCCTCCGGGACCGGGGCCGAGCTCGGCGACGGGTCACGGCTGCGCAGTGCGCCCTGGCTGGCCGTCGCCGTCGCCGACCGGGCCCCCCACTCCGCCTCCGCGCGGGTCCGGCTGGCCGCCGTACTGGACGAGGACACCGCCCTGGCCGCCGCCGCCCATCTGCGGACCGAGGGTGAAGAGGTGCGCTGGGAGGACGGGGAGGTCATCGCGCGCTCGGCGCAGCGCCTCGGGGCGATCGAGCTCGCCGTGCGGCCGCTGCGC
This sequence comes from Streptomyces sp. NPDC003038, assembly GCF_040611115.1. Taxonomy (NCBI): domain Bacteria; kingdom Bacillati; phylum Actinomycetota; class Actinomycetes; order Kitasatosporales; family Streptomycetaceae; genus Streptomyces; species Streptomyces sp. NPDC003038. The sequence continues at coordinate 88,980 of NZ_JBEXNN010000009.1, read as the reverse complement.
AGCCCCGACCCGCAGCGCGTGCGGGAGGCCCTGCTCGACGGGCTCCGCGCCGAGGGGCTGGGCCTGCTGCGCTGGTCCCAGGACGCGCGGGCGCTCCGGGCCCGGCTGGGCTTCCTGCACCGGACGCTCGGCGGCGGCTGGCCCGACGTGGAGGATGACGGCGCCCTGCTGGAGCGGGCCGACGACTGGCTGGAGCCGGAACTGTCCCGGGCCCGGCGCCGGGCCGACCTCGGGCGGATCGATGCCGGGCAGGCCCTGAACCGGCTGCTGCCGTGGGCCACGGGGGAGGCCGGCCGGCTGGACGAGTTGGCTCCGGAACGGCTCCTGGTACCGAGCGGTTCCCGGATCCGGGTGGACTACTCGGCCGGACAGCCCGTGCTCGCGGTGAAGCTCCAGGAGCTGTTCGGGCTGGCCGAGACCCCGCGGGTGGCGGGAGTGCCGGTGCTGGTGCACCTGCTGTCGCCCGCCGGACGCCCCGCGGCCGTCACCGCCGACCTCGCCTCCTTCTGGCAGGTCGGCTACCGAGCCGTACGCGCCGAGCTGCGCGGCCGCTACCCCAGGCACCCGTGGCCGGAGGACCCGGCGACCGCCGAGCCCACCCGCCACACCAACGCCCGGCTCAGGCGCTGACTCCTTCCCCGGGTTCCTCCCGTACGCGCCGGCCGCGGGCCTCCAGCCACAGCGCCAGGGCGAGCAGTACGAGCCCGCCGGCCGCCAGGCCGGTCGGCGCGTACGTGTGCAGCGCGAGGACCTTCGTACGGTTGGACTTGACCAGGTCGAGCGTGTACCTGCTGTAGTCCTCGCGCATCTTCACGTGCCCGGCGAAGGCGGTGAGCTTGCCGTCGGGTCCGCTCGCGGCGATGCCGCCGCGCATCTCCTGCCGGATGTCCTGCTCGGCGTTGACGGGCGCCCCGGTCACCGGGTCGACCCAGAACATCGCCTTGGCCGTGTACCAGAGGCTGGTGCCGGTGGTCTGCTCGATCGTCGCCGGGTCGATGCCCTCGATCGGCATCTTCTTCGGCATGGCGACCTTGGTCCACGGAATGGTCTGCTCGAAGTAGTAGACGTCCATGCCGCGGAACGTCCGCGGGCCGACGTAGTGGATCGGCGAGGACGTACGGGTCTGCGCGTCGAAGTAGAGGTAGTCGCGCGGCGCGGTGAAGAACGGCCACTTGAACTCGATGCCCTCGCGCTTGACCGGGTCCCCGTCGACCATCTCGCCGGTGGCGTGGACCGGGTCCTGCGTATGCGCGTCGAAGATGTAGCGCTCGGGGATCTGGGAGACCATCTTCCCGTCCGGGCCGATGATGTACGACAGCGTGTCCCAGACGACGACGTCCTTGCCCGCGCTCGCCTCGATCTCCCTCGACGCTTCCACGTTGCCCTTGAGGGTCTGGACGATCGTCACCTTGTCGACTTTTTTGGGCTTCATGCCGTCGAGGTAGTCGATGAGGGTCGCGTCCTTCGCCTCCAGGACCATCTCCTGGTACTGGTTCGGCGGGATCTTGGCGAGGCGGGGGTACGCGTACCAGCGCAGCAGCGGCGCGAGGGCTGCGCAGAAGACGGCTAGGGCCAGCAGGACAAGGCTCGCTCTGCGTCGCATCGCCGGGCCCTCCTCTACTTTCCTGGCGCGGGGGGCGCGGTGGTGAGCAGGGGCTTGGGGGAGGTCTTGCCCTCGGGCGCCCCGAGCGCCGTGATGGCGAGGACGAGGAGCACGGCGAGGGCGAGCCCGCCGGCGGCGGCGATGAGTGCGCGCATGCCGGGCCTCCGCAATCTGATAGGGCGTCAGGGCGGGGGCACCGTAGCAATGCGGGGACGAGATGAGAACCGTCTGGGCCACGGATCAGGGGGAACCGCCCCTGACCTGCGAAGGAGCGGCGGGACTGGTCGGACGGGCCGGGCGGGCCGGATCGAGAGCAGGGCGGCGGAACCGCTCCCGCGCAGTGAGCGTCCGAATGTTCGAGCCGCATGAGCCGGACCCCTCCCCCTCGGCGCCGGCGTGCCCATATGCCAGCTCCCCGCAAGGGGCACGCACGGGGCACGGAATTCACGACATCCCCACGTCCGGCGCGGCTCACGCGATACTGTCCGGACCGCGCGGACCGTTCGTCCCCTTTCGGACTGTTCGGGCCGTTCAGCTCAACGCGAGGTGCCATGCCGTTCACCCTCAGCCATGCGGCCGCCGTGCTGCCCGCCCTGCGCCGGACCGGGCGCGCTCGGGGGCCGTTGGTCGCTTCGGCGCTGGTCCTCGGCTCCTTCGCGCCGGACACGTTCTACTTCGCGGACGCCGTCGTCTCGGGCCTCATGGGGTACGGCGACTTCACGCACTCGCTGCCGGGCGTGCTCACCGCGGACGCCGTGCTCACCGCCGCGCTCGTGGGGTGCTGGCTGCTGCTGCGCGAACCCTTGATCGCGCTCCTGCCGCGCGGCTGGCGGGGCCGTGTCCACACCTTCGTCCGGGGCGAGCACTGGCGCACCCGCCAGCCGGCCTCGCTCGCCCTCTGGTTCTACGTCTCGGCGGTCACCGGCTCCCTCACGCACGTCCTGTGGGACAGCTTCACCCACCTGGACCGCTGGGGGACGAACGCGCTGCCGGACCTCGGTCGGCCCCTCGCCTTCGGCCTGCCGCTCTACTCGTACCTGCAGTACGGCAGTTCGGCGGTCGCGGCCTGCGCCCTGCTCTGGTTCACGGTGACCGCCCTGCGGCGGCTGCCGGCCTCTCCGGTCCCCGCGTCCGTGCCGGTGCTCGGTCGCGCGGAGATCTGGGGCGCGGCCGTCCTGATCGTGGTGTGCGTGGCGGCCGGGGTCACCCTGCGCGTGATCCGCTGGTTCACGTTCTTCGACCGGGTCCGGACGCCGCTCGACATCATCCCGACCGTCTGCTTCGGCGCGGGCGGCGGCCTCGCCGTGGGCCTCCTGCTGTACGGGGTCCTCGTACGCCTGCGTCACCGCCGCCCCCCGCACTCGGACGACGAGAACGGGGGCGGGGACGTGGCGAAGGACGACGACGCGCGAACGCCCGTCCCCGCCTAGGGCTGTCCGAAGACAGGCACCCGAGCGGGGAACGGGCGCGGCCCGAACTGTGCTTGCGCAGGTCAGCGCGCGACCAGCGCGCAGGTCGGCGCGCAGGTCAGTGTGCGGCGGACTCCCAGTCGGGGCCGACGCCCACGGACACGTCCAGCGCGGCCCGGAGCTCGACGGCGGCGCCCATCTCGCGGCGCACCAGTTCCTCGACCTGCTTCCGCTCGCCCGGGGCGGTCTCCAGCACGATTTCGTCGTGGACCTGGAGCAGCATCCGCGACGTCAGCCCGGCCTCGGCGATCGCCTTGTCCACGCGGAGCATCGCGACCTTGACGATGTCGGCCGCGGTGCCCTGGATCGGGGCGTTGAGCGCCATCCGCTCGGCGGCCTCGCGGCGCTGGCGGTTGTCGCTGTTGAGGTCCGGCAGGTAGCGGCGGCGGCCGAAGATGGTCGCCGTGTATCCGGTGGCCCGGGCCTCGTCCACGACGCGCTGGAGGTACTCGCGGACCCCGCCGAACCGCTCGAAGAAGGTCTCCATCAGGCCGCGCGCCTCGGCGGGCTCGATGTTCAGCTGCTGGGCGAGTCCGAAGGCGGAGAGCCCGTACGCGAGACCGTACGACATGGCCTTGATCTTGCGCCGCATCTCGGCGTCGACCGCGGACCGCTCCACCCCGAACACCTGGGAGGCGACGGTGGTGTGCAGGTCCTCGCCGGTCGCGAACGCTTCGATCAGGCCCTCGTCCTCGGACAGGTGGGCCATGACGCGCAGCTCGATCTGGCTGTAGTCGGCCGTCATGAGGGACTCGAAGCCCTCGCCGACGACGAACCCGCGGCGGATGGCGCGGCCCTCGTCGGTGCGCACCGGCACGTTCTGCAGATTCGGGTCGGTGGACGACAGGCGTCCGGTCGCGGCGACGGTCTGGCTGAAGCTGGTGTGCACCCGGCCGTCGGCGCCGATGGTCTTGACCAGGCCCTCGACGGTGACGCGCAGCTTGGCCTGCTCCCGGTGGCGCAGCATGATCACCGGGAGCTCGTGGTCGGTCTGGGTGGCCAGCCACGCCAGGGCGTCCGCGTCCGTGGTGTAACCGGTCTTGGTCTTCTTCGTCTTCGGCAGGTCCAGCTCACCGAAGAAGACCTCCTGGAGCTGCTTGGGCGAGCCGAGGTTGAACTCGTGGCCGACCGCCGCGTGCGCCTCCTTCACCGCCTGCTGCACCGCTCCCGCGAACTGCTGCTCCATGGCCTCCAGGTGGTCGCGGTCAGCGGCGATACCGGCCCGCTCCATCCGGGCGAGCAGCTCGGACGTCGGCAGCTCCATGTCGTGCAGCAGCTCGACCGCACCCACCTCGGCGAGCTTGGCGGTGAAGGCATCGCCCAGGTCCAGGACCGCGCGGGCCTGCGCCATGAGCGCCTCCGCCTCGGCCGTGTCGTCGGCGCCGAAGGCCAGCTGTCCGTCGGCCGCGGCCGGAGCCAGCTCCCGGTGCAGGTACTCCATGGACAGGACGTCCAGCGCGAAGGACCGGCGGCCCGGCTTGACCAGGTAGGCGGCGAGCGCGGTGTCCATGGTGACGCCCGCGAGGCCCCAGCCGTGCTCCGGGAAGACCCGCATCAGGCCCTTGGCGTTGTGCACCACCTTCGGCTTCGCCGGGTCGGCGGCCCAGGCCGCGAAGGCGCGCTCGTCGCCCTCGTCCAGCTCGGAGGGGTCGAACCAGGCGGCTGCTCCCCCGGCCGCGGCCAGCCCGATCTCGCTGACATTGCCCTGCCCCAGCGCCCAGCTGTCCACGGTGGAGATGCCCAGCGGCCCGCCGCCGTGGGCCTCCAGCCACGGCGCCAGCTCGCCCGCGCCGAGGACGGAGCCGTCCAGTTCCACGCCGGCCGCCGGGGCCGGAGCCTCCTGCTCCTCGGCAGCGCCCGGATCCACGGCCAGCAGCCGCTCGCGCAGCGAGGCGTTGCGGATCTCCAGTACGTCCAGCACACCGGCGACGGCGGAGCGGTCGTACGGGAGGCGCTCCAGGTCGGCCGGGGTCTTGGGCAGTTCCACGTCCCTGACCATCTCGGTCAGGACCCGGTTGAGCTTCACGGCCTCCAGGTGGTCCCGGAAGTTCTGCCCGGCCTTGCCCTTGACCTCCTCGGCGCGCTCCACGAGCTGCGCGAACGACCCGAACTGGGTGATCCACTTGGCCGCGGTCTTCTCACCGACGCCCGGGATGCCGGGCAGGTTGTCGGACGGGTCGCCTCGCAGCGCCGCGAAGTCCGGGTACTGCTGGGGCGTGAGGCCGTACTTCTCCTCGACCTTCTCCGGGGTGAACCGGGTCAGCTCGGAGACGCCCTTGGTCGGATAGAGCACGGTGGTGTGCTCGGACACCAGCTGGAAGGCGTCGCGGTCGCCGGTGACGATCAGCACGTCGAAGCCGAGCGCCTCGGCCTGCGTCGCCAGCGTCGCGATCACGTCGTCGGCCTCGAAGCCGTCGATCGCGAACCGTGGCACGTGCATCGCGTCGAGCAGCTCGCCGATCAGCTCGACCTGCCCCTTGAACTCGTCGGGGGTCTTGGAGCGGTTCGCCTTGTACTCCGGGAACTCCGTCGAGCGCCACGTCTTGCGGGACACGTCGAACGCCACCGCGAAGTGCGTGGGCGCCTCGTCGCGCAGCGTGTTCGCCAGCATCGACGCGAAGCCGTAGATGGCATTGGTCGGCTGGCCGGTCGCGGTCGTGAAGTTCTCCGCGGGCAGCGCGAAGAACGCCCGGTACGCCAGGGAGTGCCCGTCCATGAGCATCAGGCGGGGGCGGTCCGCTGCGGTCGTCTGGTCGGTCTTCTTCGATGCTGTCTCTGCCACGCCTCCGATCCTAGGCGTCCGCACCGACAATCCCGGACGGGCCGTCGCTCCGTCCTCGATGTCAGCGGGGCGTGGCAGGATCGGACGTGTACGCCGATACGCGCCGAATGCGCGGCAACGCCGCCGCGTCGTCCGGAAGCTCGAAGGGGAGCGCCATGGCCGCCAAGCCGCCCGCAGGTGATCCGGTACAGGACGCGCCGCAGGTCGCGCCCCCGCAGCACGCGGCCGCCGGGCTGCCCGCCATCGGGCACACCCTGAAGGTCGCGCAGCAGCAGATGGGGCTGGCCCGTACCGCCCGCACACTGCTCAAGGTCAATCAGAAGGACGGCTTCGACTGCCCGGGCTGCGCCTGGCCCGAGGGAGACAAGCGGCACACCGCCGAGTTCTGCGAGAACGGCGCCAAGGCCGTCGCGGAGGAAGCCACCCTGCGCCGGGTGACCCCCGCGTTCTTCGCCGCCCACCCGCTCGCGGACCTGGCCGGCCGCTCCGGCTACTGGCTCGGCCAGCAGGGGCGCATCACCCAGCCCATGTATCTGGAAAGAGGGTTGCCCTCCGAGGGCGCCGAGCGGTACGAGCCGATCAGCTGGGAGCGGGCCTTCGCGATCATCGCGGAGGAGCTGACCGCGCTCGACTCCCCCGACGAGGCCCTCTTCTACACCTCGGGCCGCACGAGCAACGAGGCCGCGTTCCTCTTCCAGCTCTTCGCCCGCGAGTTCGGCACCAACAACCTCCCCGACTGCTCGAACATGTGCCACGAGTCCTCGGGCTCCGCACTGAACGAGACGATCGGCGTCGGCAAGGGCAGCGTCTCCCTCGAAGACCTCCACCAGGCCGACCTGATCATCGTCGCCGGACAGAACCCGGGCACCAACCACCCGCGCATGCTCTCGGCCCTGGAACAGGCCAAGTCCTCCGGCGCGAAGATCATCTCGGTGAATCCGCTGCCCGAGGCCGGCATGGAGCGGTTCAAGAACCCGCAGAGCCCCCTCGGCATGATCAAGGGCACCGCCCTGAACGACCTGTTCCTGCAGATCCGCATCGGCGGCGACCAGGCCCTCTTCCGCCTCCTCAACAAGCTCGTCATCGAGGCGGACGGAGCCACCGACCAGGCTTTCATCCGCGAACACACCCACGGCTACGAGGAGTTCGCGGCCGCCGCACGCGAGGCCGACTGGGACGAGACGCTCACCGCCACCGGCCTGACCCGGCCCGACATCGAGCGCGCCCTGGCCATGATCCTGGCCTCGAAGCGCACCATCGTCTGCTGGGCGATGGGCCTCACCCAGCACAAGCACGCCGTCGCCACCATCCGCGAAGTCGTCAACCTCCTCCTCCTGCGCGGCGACATCGGCCGCCCCGGCGCCGGCGTCTGCCCCGTCCGCGGCCACTCCAACGTCCAGGGCGACCGCACGATGGGGATCTTCGAGCGGCCCACAGCCGCCTTCCTCGACGCCCTCGACAAGGAATTCGGCATCACCTCGCCCCGGCACCACGGCTTCGACGTGGTCCGCTCCATCCAGGCCCTGCGCGACGGCCGGGCCAAGGTGCTCTTCGCCATGGGCGGCAACTTCGTCGGCGCCACTCCCGACACCGAGGTCACCGAGGCCGCGATCCGCCGCGCCTCCCTGACCGTGCACGTCTCGACCAAGCTCAACCGCTCCCACGCGGTCACCGGCCGGCGGGCCCTGATCCTGCCCACCCTCGGCCGTACCGACAAGGACGTCCAGGCCGCGGCTCCCGGCAAGAAGGGCACCGTGCGGTTCGTCACCGTCGAGGACTCCATGGGCATGGTCCACGCCTCCCGCGGCAACCTCGCCCCCGCCGGCCCCCACCTGCTCTCCGAGCCCGCGATCGTGGCCCGCATGGCACGCGCGGTCCTCGGCGAGGCCTCGAAGACGCCGTGGGAGGAGTTCGAGCGGGACTACGGGGCCATCCGCGACCGGATCTCCCGCGTGGTCCCCGGCTTCGAGGACTTCAACGCCCGCGCCGCCCGTCCCGGCGGCTTCACCCTGCCGCACGCCCCGCGCGACGAGCGCCGCTTCCCTACGAAGACCGGCAAGGCCAACTTCACCGCCGCGCCCGTGGAGTACCCCCGGGTCCCGGCGGGACGGCTGCTCCTGCAGACCCTGCGCAGCCACGACCAGTACAACACCACGATCTACGGCCTCGACGACCGCTACCGCGGAATCACCGGCGGCCGCCGCGTCGTCATGGTCAACCCCGAGGACGCGGCGGAGCTCGGGCTGGCCGACGGCGCGTACACGGACCTGGTCAGCGAGTGGAGGGACGGCGTGGAGCGGCGCGCGCCCGGCTTCCGCGTCGTGCACTACCCGACGGCCCGCGGCTGCGCCGCCGCCTACTACCCGGAGACCAATGTGCTGGTGCCGCTGGACTCCACCGCGGACACCAGCAACACCCCCGCGAGCAAGTCCGTCGTCGTGCGCTTCGAACCGGCCTGATAGAACGACCTCAGGACAAGATGGTTAACGAGCGTTGACGAACGGAGCCGGCCCATGGGCGAGCAGCAGACCGTGAAGTTCCCGCAGGAGGTACTCGACGAGTACGCGACCCTGGGCATCGACCTGCCCTCGCTGTTCTCGGCGGGCCACCTCGGCGAGCGCATGGACGTCCGCATCCTGGAGGCCTCGGCCGAGCGGGTCGTGGGCACCATGCCGGTCGAGGGCAACACCCAGCCGTACGGGCTGCTGCACGGCGGGGCCTCCGCCGTGCTGGCCGAGACCCTCGGCTCGGTCGGCGCGATGCTGCACGGCGGCATCACCAAGATCGCCGTCGGGGTGGACCTGAACTGCACCCACCACCGGGGCGCCCGCTCCGGCCTCGTCACCGGCGTCGCCACCCCGGTGCACCGCGGCCGCTCCACCGCCACCTACGAGGTCGTGATCACCGACGAGCAGGAGCGGCGGGTCTGCACCGCCCGGCTGACCTGCCTGCTGCGCGACGCCGGCCCGGAGGCTCAGGCCCCCGCCTCCGCCTGACCGCGCTCCTTCTTCCCGCTGCGCCCGGCAGACCCAGCAGACCCGCCGGGCCCGGACCCCGCCCACGCGGCGGGGTCCGGGCCTGCACCGCTTCCGGGCCCGGCACCATCCGGCTCCGCCCGGCCGGCCCGTCCCGCCGGGGAACCGACCGGAATCCGCCAGTCCGCACACTTTTCGCCGACATCTGTTGTGTCACCGATGGTGACCGCCTACCTTCCCCTCATGGGGACCCCCTCACGCACCGCGGCCCGGTGCGCCGCCCGCACCCTCCTCGCGGCGCTGGCCCTGTCCGGATGCTCCCGTTCCGCCCCACCGGCCACGGCGGACCCCACCCCCTCGCCCGCCTCTTCCTCGCCCGTACAGATCTGCACAAGTCTGGTGTCCTACTGGGCGAAAGAGACCCTCATGGGCACCAAGTGGTCCGGTCTCGACTGGGAGCAGAAGGGGTTGTCCAACGAGCAGTACGCGATCCACGATGACGCCGTCGCCGCCGGTCGCGCTGAAGAGCGAACAGCCGGGCGGGACAAGGCACTTGAGCTGATCGACCGGTTCTCGGCCCAGCGCTGCGCCGAACAGGCCGGCGCCACGGGGAGCTCCGCGAACCGGCACCCTCCGACATGACCTGGCTCACCGGAATCCCGCGCGCGCTGTCCGCGTACCGGTCAGGTCGGACGGTAGGAACGAATCGCAGGTCGCGACCCCTTTCACCCCCGGAGCGAGATCCATCCGGCCGAAGTGGATCACCGTCATCCATTACTCTGCGTAATGCCCACGCCCTACGCAATCCCCTTTTTCCATGGGGAAATGACACCCCGGGGATTCTTTCGGACACGCACCGCCACATTCGGCCGAATTTGATCTAAGACAGGTGCATGGAGGCCTCAAGCCCCTTAGAGGAGCTGCGGATTCTCACCATGCGGACATTCTCCGACGTCACTAAACGCCCGATTTGTCCATACTCCCACCGCACATTCTTGGCCTTGGCATAACAAGAGAGTCACATCATCCTTTCCCCGCTCCCCGCGCTCGCCACCTCGGGCCTAGAGTCACGGCCAGTCACCGCGCCGCCGGGCGCGACTCAGCACGGCCGTGTATCTCCCAGTGCGGCCCGGCGACCAAACGGCACCTCGCCAGAGGGGGCCGCGCCAGGGAAAGGAAGAATCGTGCGACACCGTTCTTTGCTCGTCCTCACCACCGTGATCACCACGGGAGCACTGACCCTCACCGCTTGCGGATCGCGCGACGGAGGCTCCACCGACAACGGCGGCGGCAAGAAGACCGTCGTGGTCATCGGCGTGGACGCCCCCCTCACCGGCTCGCTGTCGGCGCTCGGCCAGGGCATCAAGAACTCCGTGGACCTCGCGGCCAAGACGGCCAACAAGAACAACGAAGTCCCCGGCATCGAGTTCAAGGTCGAGGCCCTCGACGACCAGGCGGTCCCCGCCTCCGGCCAGGCCAACGCCACCAAGCTCGTCGGCAACAAGGACGTCCTCGGCGTCGTCGGCCCGCTGAACTCCGGCGTCGCCCAGCAGATGCAGGGCGTCTTCGCCTCCGCCAACCTGGCCCAGGTCTCCCCGGCCAACACCAACCCCTCGCTCAGCCAGGGCGACAACTGGGGCAAGGGCGAGTTCAAGCGCCCCTTCGCCACCTACTTCCGCACCGCCGCCACCGACGTCGTCCAGGGCAAGTTCGCCGCCCAGTACCTCTTCAACGACGCCGGCAAGAAGAAGGTCTTCGTCGTCGACGACAAGCAGACCTACGGCGCCGGCCTCGCCGCGATCTTCTCCGAGGAGTTCAAGAAGCTCGGCGGCGAGGTCGTCGGCACCGACCACGTCACCGTGAAGGAGACCGACTTCTCCTCCACCGCCGACAAGGTCAAGTCCTCCGGCGCCGACTCCGTCTACTTCGGCGGCCAGTACCCCGAGGGCGGCCTGCTCGCCGACCAGATCAAGAAGACCGGCGCCAAGATCCCCACCATGGGTGGCGACGGCATCCAGGACCCGGCCTTCATCAGCGCCTCCGGTGAAGAGAACGAGGGCGACCTGTCCACCTCGATCGGCTACCCGGTCGAGAAGCTGCCCACCGCCAAGAAGTTCATCGAGGACTACAAGGCCGCCGGCTACAAGGACCCGTACGCCGCCTACGGTGGCTACTCCTACGACGCCGGCTGGGCCGTCATCCAGGCCGTCAAGGCCGTCGTCGCCGCCAACGGCGACAAGCTCCCCGCCGACGCCCGCGCCAAGGTCGTCGAGGCACTCGGCAAGGTCTCCTTCGAAGGCGTCACCGGCAAGGTCGCCTTCGACCAGTACGGCGACACCACCAACAAGCAGCTCACGGTCTACAAGGTCGAGGGCGGCAAGTGGGTCGACGTCAAGAGCGACACCTTCAACGAGTAATCCCGTAGCACCCCGCACCACCCGCACCACCTGAATCCACCGCGCGAGGGCGCAAACAGCGCCCTCGCGCGGAGTCTTATCCGACACGCTCATCGGAGGCCCTGCGGTGCACGAACTGCCGCAACAGCTGGCCAACGGCCTAGCCCTCGGTGCCCTTTACGGCCTCATCGCCATCGGGTACACCATGGTCTACGGCATCGTCCAGCTCATCAACTTCGCCCACGGCGAGATATTCATGATCGGTGGCTTCGGCGCCCTCACCGCCTACACCGTTCTCCCGAGTGGGACCTCCCTACTGGTGGCGATACCCGTCATGATCGTCGGAGGCGCACTCGCCTCCGTCCTCGTCGCCACCGCAGCCGAACGCTTCGCCTACCGCCCCCTGCGCAGCGCCCCCCGGCTCGCCCCGCTCATCACCGCAATCGGCCTCTCGATCGCGCTCCAGCAGCTCGTCTGGCAGTTCTACCCGGACGCCAAGAAGGCCGTCAGCTTCCCCGAATTCAAGGGTGACGCCTACCAGATCGCCGGGAACCTCACCATCCAGCGCGCGGACGCCTTCGTCCTCGTCCTGGCCCCGCTCTGCATGCTCGCCCTCGGCGTCTTCGTCTCCAAGAGCCGCAGCGGCCGCGCCATGCAGGCCACCGCCCAGGACCGCGACACCGCGAAGCTGATGGGCATCAACACCGACCGCATCATCGTCATGGCCTTCGCCATCGGTGCCGCGTTCGCCGCCGTCGCCGCCGTCGCCTACGGCCTCGACAAGGGCCAGATCAACTTCGAAATGGGCTTCATCCTCGGGCTCAAGGCCTTCACCGCAGCCGTCCTCGGCGGCATCGGCAACATCTACGGCGCCATGGTCGGCGGCGTCGTCCTCGGCATCGCCGAAGCACTCTCGATCGCCTACATCGAAGAGATCCCCGGCATGCAGCAGCTCGGCGGTGGAGCCTGGTCCAACGTCTGGGCCTTCGTACTCCTCATCGTCGTCCTCCTCGTGCGGCCACAAGGCCTGCTCGGCGAGCGCGTCGCGGATCGGGCGTGAGAACCATGACCACCAACACCACCCCGCAGACCGCCCCCGCCAAGCAGGGCCCCCAGCCCACCGCCCTGCTCTACGCGGTCATCGGCGGCAGCCTCATCACCGTCGTCAGCGCGTTCCTCGCCTGGACGTGGACCGCCGAATTCCCCGGCGACCTCACCTACTACGGCAGCCCCGCCGGCCTCCAGTACCTCAGCCTCATCGGAGCCGTCCTCACCGCCCTCCACGCGCTCTCCGCGCTCGGCGTCAAGGGCCTGCGCTGGCTCACCCCCACCGGCGCCCGCAAAGCCGTCTGGATCCTGGCCCTCGGCAACATGGCCGCCACCTGGTTCACGGTCCTCGCCATCGCCGTCGAACTCGGCGGAGTCGTCCACCTCGAACCCGGCGCGTACGTCGCCCTCGTCGGCTCGCTCGTCCCGGCCCTCGCCGCGTACAAGCTCCCCGACGACACCCGCAAGGCGGCCCCCGCCAAGCGACTGCCGTCCTGGGCCGAGATCCTGATCATCGCCGCCGTCTTCGCGACCGGCCTCTACGTGATCACCTACGGCATCGACACCGACGACAAGGAGCCCCAGCTCTTCGTCGCCTACCTGATCACCGTCGGCTTCGCCGCCACCGCACTGCTCAAGTCCGGGCTCACCGAACGCATCTCGACGATCACCGCGAACAACCGCCAGGTCACCCTCCTCGGCACCCTGGCCGCGGCCATCGGCTTCCCGTTCATCCAGCAGAGCGGCGACACGTACACCCTCATCGCCGTCAACATCCTCATCTTCGCGACCGTCGCCCTCGGCCTCAACGTCGTCGTCGGCCTCGCGGGCCTCCTCGACCTCGGCTACGTCGCCTTCCTCGGCGTCGGCGCGTACACCGCCGCCCTGGTCTCCGGAGCCACCTCCTCCGCCTTCGGCGTCCAGTTCCCCTTCTGGGCCGCGGTCCTCACCGGCGCCCTCGCCTCGCTCGTCTTCGGCGTCGTCATCGGCGCCCCGACCCTGCGCCTGCGCGGCGACTACCTCGCCATCGTCACCCTCGGCTTCGGAGAAATCTTCCGCATCGCCATGGGCAACCTCGACGGCGTCTCCGGCCCGAAGGTCACCAACGGCCCCAACGGCATCCCGAACATCCCCCACCTGGACTTCTTCGGGTACAACTTCGGGGAATCGCACACCGTCCTCGGCGTCGAACTCGGCGCGTACGCCAACTACTACCTGCTGATGCTGGCCGTCATGGCCCTCGTCATCCTGGTCTTCGTACGCGCCACCAACAGCCGCATCGGCCGCGCCTGGGTCGCCATCCGCGAAGACGAGACCGCCGCCACCGCCATGGGCATCAACGGCTTCCGCGTCAAGCTCATCGCCTTCGCCCTCGGCGCCACCCTCGCCGGCCTCGCCGGCACCATCCAGGCCCACGTCAACACCACCGTGGTCCCCGAGAACTACGTCTTCGCCGGGCCCGTCCCGCCGAACTCCGCGTTCCTCCTCGCCGCCGTCATCCTCGGCGGCATGGGCACCGTCCGCGGCCCCATCCTCGGCGCCGCACTGCTCTTCCTGATCCCGGCCAAGCTGGCCTTCCTCCAGGACTACCAGCTCCTCGGCTTCGGCATCGCCCTCATCCTGCTCATGCGCTTCCGCCCCGAAGGCCTCATCGCCAACAAGCGCGCGAAGCTCGAGTACCACGACGACACCGCTGACCAGGCCCCCACGGACCTGGCCACCGCCAAGGCGGGGGCGTAAGGCCATGACGACGAACACCACCACCACCGACACCACCGCCGCACCCGTCGGCGAAACCGTTCTCGAAGCGAGCGGCGTCACCATGCGCTTCGGCGGCCTCACCGCCGTCCGCTCCGTCGACCTCAAGGTCAACGCAGGCGAGATCGTCGGCCTCATCGGCCCCAACGGCGCCGGCAAGACCACCTTCTTCAACTGCCTCACCGGGCTGTACGTACCCACCGAGGGCACCGTCAGCTACAAGGGCACCGTCCTGCCGCCCAAGCCCCACCTCGTCACCCAGGCAGGCATCGCCCGCACCTTCCAGAACATCCGGCTCTTCTCCAACATGACCGTCAAGGAGAACGTCCTCGTCGGACGCCACACCCGGACCAAGGAAGGCCTCTGGTCCGCGCTCCTGCGCGGCCCCGGCTTCAAGAAGGCCGAAGCCGCCTCCGAAGCCCGCGCCATGGAACTCCTCGAGTTCATCGGCCTCGCCCACAAGGCCGAACACCTCGCCCGCAACCTCCCGTACGGCGAACAGCGCAAGCTGGAAATCGCCCGCGCCCTCGCGAGCGACCCCGGCCTCCTGCTCCTCGACGAGCCCACCGCCGGCATGAACCCGCAGGAAACGCGTACTGCCGAAGAACTCATCTTCGCCATCCGCGACATGGGCATCGCCGTCCTCGTCATCGAGCACGACATGCGCTTCATCTTCAACCTCTGCGACCGCGTCGCCTGTCTCGTCCAGGGCGAAAAGCTCGTCGAAGGCACCGCCCCCGTCGTCCAGGGCGACGAACGCGTCATCGCCGCCTACCTCGGCACCCCCTTCGAAGGCGCCCCCGGCGCCGAAGAAGCCGCCGAGGTCGAGGCCGCGGAAGCCGCAGCCGAGGCCGAAGCCGAAGCAGCGGAAGAAGCAGCGGACGCAGAGGCAGAGGCAGAAACAGAGGAAGACAGCACCACCGGCACCACCAGCACGGAAGGAGAGACCAAGTGACCACACTGCTCGAGGTCGAAGACCTCAAGGTCGCCTACGGCAAGATCGAAGCCGTCAAGGGCATCTCCTTCAAGGTCGAAGAAGGCGAAATCGTCTGCCTCGTCGGCACCAACGGCGCCGGCAAGACCACCACCCTGCGCACCCTCTCCGGGCTCCTCAAGCCCAGCGGCGGCCGCATCCTCTTCGACGGCAAACCCCTCAGCAACGTCCCCGCCCACAAGATCGTCGCCCTGGGCCTCGCCCACTCCCCCGAGGGACGCCACATCTTCCCCCGGCTGACGATCGCCGAAAACCTCCAGCTCGGCGCGTTCCTGCGCACCGACAAGGACGGCATCGAGAAGGACATCCAGCGCGCCTACGACCTCTTCCCCATCCTGGGAGAGCGCCGCAAGCAGGCCGCCGGCACCCTCTCGGGCGGGGAGCAGCAGATGCTCGCCATGGGCCGCGCGCTCATGTCCCAGCCCAAGCTGCTCATGCTGGACGAGCCCTCCATGGGCCTCTCCCCGCTGATGATGCAGAAGATCATGGCCACCATCACCGAGCTCAAGGCCACCGGCACCACCATCCTGCTCGTCGAGCAGAACGCCCAGGCCGCGCTCTCGCTCGCCGACAAGGCGCACGTGATGGAGATCGGCAAGATCGTGCTCTCCGGCACCGGCCAGGACCTCCTGCACAACGAGGACGTCCGCAAGGCCTACCTCGGCGAGGACTGAGAAACGTGTGAGGCCCGCCTCCCCTCGGGGGGAGGCGGGCCTCACACATGTCCAAGAGCCCTGTGTCAGCCCTTGGCGGCGTTCTTCTTCTCCTCGGCGTCCTCGATGACCGCCTCGGCGACCTGCTGCATGGACATCCGCCGGTCCATGGAGGTCTTCTGGATCCAGCGGAACGCGGCCGGCTCACTGAGCCCGTACTGCGTCTGCAGAATGCTCTTGGCCCGGTCGACCAGCTTGCGCGTCTCCAGCCGCAGCGAGAGGTCGGCGACCTCCTTCTCCAGCGCCCGCAGCTCCGCGAAGCGCGACACCGCCATCTCGATGGCGGGCACGACGTCGCTCTTGCTGAACGGCTTCACGAGGTACGCCATCGCCCCGGCGTCCCGCGCCCGCTCGACCAGGTCGCGCTGCGAGAACGCGGTGAGCATGAGGACGGGGGCGAGGGACTCCTCCGCGATCTTCTCGGCTGCGGAGATCCCGTCCAGGACGGGCATCTTCACGTCGAGGATGACCAGGTCGGGCCGGTGCTCGCGCGCGAGCTCCACGGCCGTCTGCCCGTCCCCGGCCTCGCCGACGACGGAGTAGCCCTCCTCTTCGAGCATCTCCTTGAGGTCGAGACGGATGAGCGCCTCGTCCTCGGCGATGACGACACGCGTCGTCAGCGGCGGAACGTGCGACTGGTCGGCGTCGGGCGTGGGCGTCGACTCGTGCTCGGCGGTCACGGAGGGCTCCTCGATGCGGGGCGTTACTGCTCCCCCGAGCCTACCTAGCTGCGGTAAGGTGGACTCGCAGCGGGTCGGCGTAAACCTTCGATTCGCGGGGCCCCGGTAGCCCAATTGGCAGCAGGCGATGGATTCAAAACCCATTCAGTGTCGGTTCGAGTCCGACCCGGGGCACTTTTCCTTCTTTTCCAAGGTCACGCGAGGATGCGTGACCTTCACTCGTTCCAGCGGTACGCATCCGAAATGCACGACGTGCACGGAATGCGCGCGGCAACGTCGAGCGCATGTACGACATCGACACCCGCAAGCGCGCCGTCGGGCTACTGAGTGAGGGGCGAAGCCTGAACTCGGTCAGCGAGGAAACCGGGATATCCCGCTCCGCGATCCGCGCGTGGCAGTTCCGCATCGACCCGCTCCCGCGCCTCAACCAAGCGGCGCCATGCTCGCGTCCGACCGACCCGGCCGCATACTCCTACCTCCTCGGCCTCTACCTCGGTGACGGGTGCATCAGCCCCCACCCGCGAGGCGGCCACCACCTCCGCATCGCGTGCGCAGACGCCTATCCAGGCCTGATCGACCTGTGCCGCGCCGCGATCCTGGCCGTTCGCCCACACGACAAGGTCTACGTCTTGCAGCGACAGGGGTGTGTCGCCGTCACCAGCTATGGGAGGCACTGGACGTGCCTCTTCCCGCAGCACGGGCCCGGGAAGAAGCACGAGCGGCGCATCGTCCTCTACGGCTGGCAGCAGGAGATCGTCGACGCCCACCCGTGGGAGTTCCTCCGGGGGCTCATCCACTCCGACGGGTGCCGGATCACCAACTGGACGACCCGCATGGTCGGCGGGGAGCGGAAGCGGTACGAGTACCCCCGGTACTTCTTCACCAACAAGTCGGACGACATCCGTCGGCTCTGCACCGACACGCTCACCAAAGTCGGCGTCCAGTGGACGATCCTCGCGCGGGGCAGCGACCCGTTCAACGTGTCGATCGCGCGCAAGGCCTCCGTCGCGCTGATGGACATCCACATCGGGCCCAAGTACTAGTTCGGCCCCCTGGCGCCCGAGCCGGTGTCAGGTGAACCCTGCGCGGCTGGCTAGGGTTCTGGCGAGGAGGCGATCATGGGCATTGAGCTCGAACTGCATTCCGCCCGGCCGACGCGGTACAACTGGGAGACGTCCCGGACCACGCTGCTTCAGGGCTCGTACGGGCACGGCGAGGCGCTGGCGCAAGTGCTGGCCGCCTTCACGATGGATCGGCCCGGCCGGCTCGGTTGGGTGGACCCGTACGGCAACACGCTGTTCAACGGGCAGGAGGCGGAGGCGGCGCTCAGGGAGGTCGCCGGTCTGTTGGACCGGTGCACGGACGCCTCGCAGACGGCCGCCGTGGGTGACCTCGAGGCGCTGCTGCGGTCTTGCGCGGTGACGCCGGGCAGCTGCCTGTGGTTCATCGGGGAGTAGGTGCGGAGCGCTTCGGCGTGCGAGCGGATCATCGAGTTGGGGGTGACGGCGCGGGTGACCGCGTCGGGTGGGCACTTCCCGAGTTCGGGTGAGAGCCGCTTGGAGCTGCCCGACGCGGTGCGTCTCATACGTGAGGTGCTGCGGCTGTGACCAGGGGCCGGCGGGGGCCGGCCCGGTTCGGCCTCGTTCGGTTGCGGGGGGGGTTAGCGGACGGTGTCGCCGATGTGGTGGATGCGGACGAGGTTCGTCGATCCGGCGACGCCGGGGGGTGAGCCGGCTGTGATCACGACGACGTCGCCGGGGACGCAGCGGCCGATGCGCAGGAGCTCTTCGTCGACCTGGGCGACCATGGCGTCGGTGGAGTCCACGTGGGGGCCGAGGAAGGTTTCGACGCCCCAGGTGAGGTTGAGTTGGGAGCGGGTGGCGGGGTCGGGGGTGAAGGCGAGGAGGGGGATGGGTGAGCGGTAGCGGGAGAGCCGGCGGACGGTGTCTCCGCTCTGGGTGAAGGCGACCAGGAATTTGGCGCCGAGGAAGTCGCCCATTTCGGCAGCGGCGCGGGCTACGGCGCCGGCTTGGGTGCGGGGCTTGTTCCGCTCGGTGAGTGGGGGGAGGCCCTTGGCGAGGATGTCTTCTTCGGCGGCTTCGACGATGCGGGCCATGGTTCGGACCGTCTCGACGGGGTATTTGCCGACGCTGGTCTCGCCGGAGAGCATGACGGCGTCGGTGCCGTCGATGACGGCGTTGGCGACGTCGGAGGCTTCGGCGCGGGTGGGCCGGGAGTTGTCGATCATCGAGTCGAGCATCTGGGTCGCGACGATGACGGGCTTGGCGTTGCGCTTGGCGAGTTTGACGGCGCGCTTCTGGACGATCGGGACCTGTTCCAGGGGCATTTCGACGCCGAGGTCGCCGCGGGCGACCATGATGCCGTCGAAGGCGGCGACGATGTCGTCGATGTTCTCGACGGCCTGGGGCTTCTCGATCTTGGCGATGACGGGGAGGCGGCGGCCTTCTTCGGCCATGATGCGGTGGACGTCCTGGATGTCGCGGCCGCTGCGGACGAAGGAGAGGGCGATGACGTCGGCGCCGGTGCGCAGGGCCCAGCGGAGGTCTTCGATGTCCTTGTCGGAGAGGGCGGGGACGGAGACGGCCACGCCGGGGAGGTTGAGGCCCTTGTGGTCGGAGACCATGCCGCCTTCGATGACGAGGGTGCGGACGCGGGGGCCTTCGATGCCGATGACCTGGAGGGTGACGCGGCCGTCGTCGACGAGGATGCGTTCGCCGGTGGTGACGTCGGCGGCGAGTCCCTTGTAGGTGGTGCCGCAGGTGTGGCGGTCGCCTTCGAGGTCTTCGACGGTGATGGTGAATTCGTCGCCGCGTTCAAGGAGTACGGGTCCCTCGCGGAAGCGGCCGAGGCGGATCTTCGGGCCTTGAAGGTCGGCGAGGATGCCGACGCTGCGGCCGGTCTCGTCGGAGGCCTTGCGTACGCGCTGGTAACGCTCCTCGTGTTCGGCGTAGGTGCCGTGGCTGAGGTTGAAGCGGGCGATGTCCATTCCGGCTTCGACCAGGGCTTTGATCTGGTCGTATGAGTCGGTGGCGGGGCCCAGGGTACATACGATTTTTGCTCGGCGCATGGGACGAGCGTATGCCCCTACCAGGCAGTAGGAAATTGGTTCCGGGTGTCCACTCAACAACCTTTGTGCAAAAGGTTGTTGACAACTGTTGAATGTGCATGGGGGTGCTCTGATGAGCACCCCCGGGGGGTCGTTTGTCCTATCGGCTCAGAGCTGGGGAGGGGTCATGGTGAAGCGGGCGTTCACCTGGGCGTAGACGGTCTGACGCTGGGGTTCCAGGTCGAGTGGCGGGGCGCCGGCGTCCTCGGCGCCGCCGTAGGCCATGGAGCGCATCATGCCGCCGGGGGTGGCGGCGGCGAGGGTGACGGCGTTCTCGGCACCGAGGTCGGCGAGTTCGACGAGGGCGGCGAGGCGTGCGCCGAGGGCTTCGGCGTATTCGCGGGCGCGCTGGACGGCTTCGAGTACGGCTTGGCGGCGGGCTTGGCCGTGGGCGGGCGAGGTGGGTCGCAGGGCCCACCAGGGGCCGTCGACCTGGGTGAGGTCGAGGTCGGCGAGGCGGGTCGTGAGTTCGCCGAGGGTGGTGAAGTCGTTGAGTTCGGCGGTGATGTGCACGCGGCCGTGGTAGGCGCGGATGCGTTCGCCGCGTCCGTGGCGGGTGAGTTCGGGGGTGATGGAGAAGGAGCCGGTTTCGAGTTTCTCGACGGGGTCGCCGTAGCCCTTGATGAGGTCGAGGACGGTGTTGTTGCGTCGGGTGAGGTCTTCGAGTGCGGTGCGCCGGTCGGTGCCGCGGGCGCTGACGGTGATCCCGATGCGGGCGATCTCGGGATCGACTTCGATGCGGGCTTCGCCGCGGACTGCGACGCGGGGTACTTCGGGGGTTCCGTAGGGCTGGTGTGATGCGTCTTGGGTCATACGGCCAACTGTCGCACTGGTCCTGCCGGATCCGTGGTGCGACGGGAGGGCTGTCGTATGGCTTCGACGCTGAGTCCGACGGCGTCGAACCCGGCCGAGACCGCCGCGTGGATCCGTTTCTTCGAAGGCGGCCTGGCCGAGCGTCAGTGAGCTGATCGTCAGAGGGTGTGCGCGACAGATTCCATGGGAAACGCCTCGTCTCCTCGTGTGGAGATGTGGAGATCAAGCGGTCTCGGGGAGCTGCATTTCCAGCATCTTCCGCTCGTTGAACTTCGGGTAGAACTTGCGCAGCAGTGCGAAGGTCTCCGTGAAGTCGAGCTGGCCCGGGGCGGAGCTGCTGCCGATGAAGGAGTAGGTCACGCGCGAGCCCAGGGCGGGGAAGAAGACGCGGGAGACCGCGCCGGCCGCACCCATCGCGATGACGATGAGCTTCGTGTCGCCGTCCGCGTTGAGCAGCAGGGAAGCGAGCCTCTTCACGTCGCTTTCGGAGGTCACCATGGTGGACACCTTGACGATGTCGGCGCCGGCGGTCTTCGCCTCGTCGATGACGGCTTCGAGTTCCTTGGTGCTCGGCGTGTACTCGAAGTTGTGGTACGAGACGATCGCCACGGTGTCATGCTGCTTGGCCGCGGCGATCACGTCCGTGAGGACCGTCCGTGAGGACAGTTCAATGTCCACTGCCTCGACGTGGGGGGCCACTGCGCGGAACAGCTCAAGACGCTCCTCGTCCGTGCCGTTCCAATCGCCACCTTCCTGCGAGGAGCGCACCGTGGCGAGGACCGGCAGGGAATGGAAGATGCGGATCTGTTCCAGGACGTGGTCCACATCGGTCAGTGCGAACCTGTCGATGCGGAGTTCGGCGATGTCGATACCGGCTGCTTTCGCCTCGTTGGCAAGCCGCTCGCTGTCATTGTCGCGAAAGCTGACGGCCACGAGGGGAATTTCACTGTCGAGCAGCACCCGCATCATGTTCATTTCCTTGGTCACATCCTCTTTTGAAAACGCTCACGCCGTCAGCTTCACATACGACACTCGACCGGATCATACCGCATCAGCATGCCCGGGATTGGGTGGGGGCGAACTCCAATCCGCCTTCTTCAATGGCTTGTATTGCCGCGCCGACGGGTGCGGAGTTCGGCGCCGTCACCGCGCGCTCGATGACACTGCCACCGGCGACTTCAGCTCCTCCGATGCCGGTACCAGCTACGCCCGTAGGAGCGGTATTCGAGCGATGCGTCCGCCGGCTTTCCTGTGCGCGGGTCCCAGCAGGGAAAGGAGACGAGCGGGTGGGACCGGTCGATGACTCGCCGGGAGAAAAATTGCGCCACGAGGTCGCGAATGAATTCGGCCGTGCCGCTGACGTCGTCCGGGAATGTGAGGCCGGCTTCGGCGGTGCCGATGCCGTTCTGGACGACGCGCGCGAGTCGGTCCTCATAGCTCCAGGACTTGATGAATTCAAGTGGGGCCCGGCTTTTCGGTCTGCGGCAGCAGGAAGTAATAACGGTGAGGGCTGCCGCGACGACGACGGCCGGCGCCGGCTTGAGTCATTCCATTGCCGCTTCATCCTCACTCCCCCGAGCACCGGACATCGTTCGCGCAGTGGCCGGCGCACGGTCGGCGCCCGGCCCGGCCGCGGGTGGTCACCGGATCGAAACCTGGGAGGGGTGTTGTAGTCGGTTGACTCCGGGTCAGAATCTACGCGCGTTGTTAAGCCTCACAAGGGAGATGACATGCCGTTCGACCGTAGGACATTTCTGGGTACTTCGGCTGCCACGGGTGCCGCCGTGGCGCTGGCAGGAGCGGCCGCCGCGCCCGCCGTCGCGCAGCCGGGGCCGCGGCAGCGGACGTACTCCTTCACCGTGATGGGGACGACCGACCTGCACGGGAATGTCTTCAACTGGGACTACTTCACGGACAAGGAGTTCGACGACAAGGCGCACAACGACGTCGGTCTGGCGAAGATCTCCACCCTGGTGAATCAGGTGCGGGAGGAGAAGGGGCGGCGCAATACGCTGCTCATCGACGCGGGTGACACCATCCAGGGCACGCAGTTGTCGTACTACTACGCGAAGGTGGACCCGATCACCGCGCGGCAGGGCCCCGTGCACCCGATGGCGCAGGCGATGAACGCGATCGGGTACGACGCGGCGGCGCTGGGCAACCACGAGTTCAACTACGGCATTCCGGTGCTGCGGAAGTTCGAGGAGCAGTGCGACTTCCCGCTGCTGGGGGCGAACGCCCTGGATGCGAAGACGCTGCGGCCCGCGTTCCCGCCGTACAGCATGCACCGGCTGCGGACCCCGCACGGGCCGGACGTGAAGGTGGCGGTGCTGGGGCTGACGAACCCGGGGATCGCGATCTGGGACAAGGCCAACGTGCAGGGGAAGATGAGCTTCCCGGGGCTGGAGGAGCAGGCGGCGAAGTACGTGCCGCGGCTGCGTTCGCTGGGCGCCGATGTGGTGATCGTGTCGGCCCACTCGGGGTCGAGCGGCACTTCCTCGTACGGGGACCAGTTGCCGTACGTCGAGAACGCGGCCGGGCTGGTGGCGGAGCAGGTGCCGGGGATCGACGCGATTCTGGTGGGGCACGCGCACACGGAGATCCCGGAGTACCGGGTGACGAACAGGGCGACCGGCAAGGACGTCGTGCTGTCGGAGCCGCTGAAGTGGGGACAGCGGCTGACGCTGTTCGACTTCGAGCTGACCTGGGCGAAGGGCCGCTGGTCGGTGGCGAAGGTCTCGGCGAAGGTGCTGAACTCCAATACGGCCGCGGAGGACCCGAAGATCACCGGCTTGCTGTCGGACGAGCACCGCAAGGTCGTGGCGTATGTGAACCAGGTGATCGGCACCTCGACGCAGGCCATGTCCTCGGCGGAAGGCCCGGTCAAGGACGTGCCGATCATCGACCTGATCAACCATGTCCAGGCGGAGACGGTGAAGGCCGCGCTGGCGGGCACGGAGTGGTCCGCGCTGCCGGTGCTGTCGCAGGCCTCGTGCTTCTCGCGGACCGCGACGATCCCGGCCGGGCAGGTGACGCTGCGGGACGCGGCGGGCCTGTACCCGTTCGAGAACACGCTGGAGGCACGGCTGCTGACCGGCGCGCAGCTGAAGGACTACCTGGAGTACTCCGCGAAGTACTACGTGACCACCGCTCCCGGCGGTGCCGTGGACCCGGCGAAGCTCACGAACGCCGACAGCACGCCGGACTACAACTACGACGCCGTGTACGGGTTCACGTACGACATCGACATCGCGAAGCCGGCCGGTTCCCGGATCACGGGGCTGTCCTTCGAGGGCAAGCCGGTGGACCCGGCGGCGCGGTTCGTGCTCGCGGTGAACAACTACCGGGCCTCGGGCGGCGGGAACTTCCCGCACGTGCCGCAGGCCAAGCAGCTGTGGGCCGACTCGGACGAGATCCGCAACACGATCATCCAGTGGGTGAAGGCGAAGGGGAACATCGACCCGGCGCAGTTCGCCTCCGTGGACTGGCGGCTGACCCGGGCGGGCATACCGGTCTTCTGAGCGACCCGGTCTGCCAAGGGGTCCTGCCTTCCAAGGGGTCCGATCTTCCGGCGTCCCGTCCGGCGTCGTCCCCTGGAAAGCCGTGGCTACGGGTACTCGACCAGCGGGAGCAGTTCGCCTGCGGGCCGGGGGCGGGACTGCTCCCGCTGTTCGAGGCCGAAGGTGGTGAAGGCGGTGCGCAGCGGCTGGGGGTAGGGCTCCTTGCCGGTGAGGGTGTTCAGGATGGCGGCGCTGCGCCAGGCGGCGAGGCCGAGGTCGGGGGCTCCGACGCCGTGGGTGTGGCGTTCGCCGTTCTGGACGAAGACGCTGCCGGTGACGGTGGGGTCGAGGATCATCCGGTAGCGGTCGTCGATGCGGGGGCGGTCGGAGGAGTCCTTGCGCAGGTAGGGGTCGAGGCCGGCGAGGAGGTGGCCGAGGGGGCGTTCCCGGTAGCCGGTGGCGAGGACCACGGCGTCGGTGGTGAGGCGGGACCGGGCGCCTTGTTCGAGGTGTTCGAGGTGCAGTTCGACCTTGGTGGTGGCGACGCGGCCGGCGGTACGGACGCTCACGCCGGGCGTGAGGACGGCGTCGGGCCAGCCGCCGTGGAGGGTGCGGCGGTAGAGCTCCTCGTGGATGGCGGCGATGGTGGCGGCGTCGATGCCCTTGTGGAGCTGCCATTGGGCGGGGACGAGCTGGTCGCGGACGCGTTCGGGGAGGGAGTGGAAGTAGCGGGTGTAGTCGGGGGTGAAGTGTTCGAGGCCGAGCTTCGAGTACTCCATGGGGGCGAAGGAGGGGGTCCGGGCGAGCCAGGTGAGGTGTTCGCGGCCGGCGGGGCGGGCGCGGAGCAGGTCGAGGAAGACCTCGGCGCCGGACTGGCCCGATCCGATGACGGTGACGTGCTCGGCGCCGAGGATGCGCTCCCGGTTGTCGAGGTACTCGGAGGAGTGGATCACCGGGACGGTGGGGGCTTCGGCGAGGGGGCGCAGGGGTTCGGGGACGAAGGGTGCGGTGCCGATGCCGAGGGCGAGGTTGCGGGTGTAGGTGCGGCCGAGGGCTTCGGCTTCGCCGTCGGCGTCGAGCTGGGTGAAGTCGACTTCGAAGAGGTCGCGTTCGGGGTTCCAGCGGACGGCGTCGACCTGGTGGCCGAAGTGGAGGCCGGGGAGGCGGCCGGCGACCCAGCGGCAGTAGGCGTCGTATTCGGCGCGCTGGATGTGGAACTGCTCGGCGAAGTAGAAGGGGAAGAGCCGTTCCTTGTGCTTGAGGTAGCTGAGGAAGCTCCAGGGGCTGGCCGGGTCGGCGAGGGTGACCAGGTCGGCGAGGAAGGGGACTTGGAGGGTGGCTCCCTCGATGAGGAGTCCGGGGTGCCAGCGGAAGTCGCGGCGCTGGTCGTAGAAGGCGGTGGCGAGTTCTCCTGCTCCTTGCTGCGGCAGGCCGTGGGCGAGCGCCGCGAGGGACAGGTTGAAGGGGCCGATGCCGATTCCGACGAGGTCGTGGGGTGCATCGAGCTGGGCGGTCATCGGTGGGTCCTGCCTTCCAGGAGGGTGACGAGGGTGTCCAGGTCCCGCGCCGCGGTGTGGGGGTTGAGCAGGGTGGCTTTGAGCCAGAGGCGGCCGTCGGCGTGGGTGCGGCCGAGGACGGCGCGGCCGTCGTGCAGGAGGGTGCGGCGCAGGGCTGCGAGCTGGGTGTCGTCGGCGTGGGTGGGCCGGAAGAGGACGGTGCTGATGGTGGGCGCCGAGTGGAGTTCGAAGCCGGGGTGGGCGTCGAGGATCCGGGCGAGGTGGTGGGCGAGTTCGCAGGTGCGGTCGATGAGCCGGACGAGGCCGTCCCGGCCCAGTGAGCGCAGGGTGGTGGCGATCTTGAGGGCGTCGGGGCGGCGGGTGGTGCGCAGGGAGCGGCCGAGGAGGTCGGGCAGGCCGGCTTCGGTGTCGTCGGTGGCGTTGAGGTAGTCGGCCTGGTGGGCGAGGGGGGCCAGCAGGGCGGTGTCGGGGACGGCGAGGAGTCCGGCGGCGACGGGCTGCCAGCCGAGTTTGTGCAGGTCGATGGTGAGGGAGTGGGCGCGGCCGAGTCCGGCGAGTTTGCCGCGGTGGCGGGGGCTGAGGGCGAGCAGGCCCCCGTACGCGGCGTCGATGTGGAGGTCGGCGCCGTACCGGTCGCAGACGTCGGCGATGCGGTCAAGGGGGTCGATGAGTCCGGCGTCGGTGGTTCCGGCGGTGGCGGTGACGAGTACGGGGCCGCGGCTCGTGGCGGCGGCCAGGGCGTCGGCCAGGGTGCCGGGGTCGAGCACTCCGGTGGGGGTGGGGAGCACGACGGCCGGGGGCAGGCCGAGGAGCCAGGCGGAACGGGGGACGGAGTGGTGGGCGTTGGCGCCGTGCAGGACGGCCAGGCGGGGGCCGTGGCGTTCACGGGCGAGGAGGAGGGCCAGTTGGTTGGCTTCGGTGCCGCCGGTGGTGACGAGGGCGTCCGCGTGGGGGGTGCCGTAGAACTCGGCGGCGAGGGTGCGGGTGAGGAGGGCCTCGATGGCGGACGCGGCGGGGGCCTGGTCCCAGGAGTCGAGGGACGGGTTGAGGGCGCTGGCGGCGAGGTCGGCGGCGGCCGCGACGGCGAGCGGCGGGCAGTGCAGGTGGGCTGCGCAGAGGGGGTCGGCGGGATCGGCGGCGCCGGCGGCGAGGGTGTGCACGAGGGTCCGCAGCGCCTCGTGATCGCCGGTTCCGTGATCGGGCAGTACGTCGCCCAGTGCGGCCTGGACGCGGGCCGCGAGCGCGTCGGGGCCGCCGGGCGGAAGCGGCCCGCCGCGCTCCTCGGCTCCGGAGCGCAGGGCGTCGAGGACGGTGTCGAGCAGCGGGCGCAGGGCGTCGGCGCCCGCGCGGCCGCCGGCGAGCGGGGGCAGCGGGGGCGGTGTGCCGGGCGGCGCTGTCATGCGGGGTCCTCCGGAGGCTGGGCGGTGGGGGCCTGCGGTGCCGTGCGGTACGGGCGGCGGGGCGGGCGCACCCGGCCGGTACAACGATCAGACCCGAATGGGGTAACCGCCGGGGTTTGTCCGGATCAACGTTCCTGCGGGGACGCCTGCCGGCGAGGGGCGGCGGGGCGGAGGCCCGGCGCGGTTCTGCTCCAGCGGCGCGGCCCTGGTCGGCGAAGGAGGCGCGGGGCGGGGGGCGCAGGCCCCGGCGCGGCCCCCACGCAGCACCCGGCCCCGCGGGCGGTGCGGCGCAGGCGCAGTGCGGCCCACACACACCACCCGGCCCCTGTCGGCGAGCAAGGCGCCGGGCGGGAGACGCAGGCGCAGGCGCAGCCCCCACGCAACACCCGGATCCCGCTGGGCGAGGAGGGCCCGGGCGGCGATGGAAGCGCGGGGCGGGGGCGCAGCGCCGGGCGGGGGCGCAGGCCCCCGCGGCCAGAAACCGGCCGCCGGACGATCCGGCGCCGCCGCACCGCCCGGGGCCGGGGGCGGGTCAGGCGGTGCGGATGCGCAGGGCGCGGGAGAGGTCGTCCAGTTGGTCGACGAGCTTGCGGCGCAGGAGCGGGAGGATGTCCGGATCGGCGAGGCAGGCGTGGCCGGCCTGGAGGTTGGCCTCGTCGACGGCGTAGGCCGGGAAGGCCCAGCGGCCCGCCGCCTCGGCGATGGCCGGGCCGCGGCGGGCGCCGAGGGCGACGGCCTCCGGGTAGAACCGCGGCACGTACTCCCGTACGAGATCGGCTTGTTCGGGCTTCCAGAAGCCCTGCGCGGTGGCGCTGAACAGGTAGTTGGACAGGCTGTCGTCGTGGAAGAGGCGGTTCCATGCGGCGGCCTTGGCCTCGGCCGAGGGGAGCGCGGCGCGGCAGCGGGCCGCGCCTTCCTCCCCGGTGGCGCTGGGGTCGGCGGCGAGGGCGGCGTCGATCTCGCCCTCTCCGACCGCGCCGAGGACGGCGAGCCGGGCGAGGATGCGCCAGCGCAGTTCGGGGTCGAGTTCGGGGCCGCGGGGCACGGTGTCGTCGGCGAGCCAGGTGGTGAGGGGGTCGGGCCGGGTGGCGCTGTCGATGAGGGCGCGTACGGCGGCCAGCCGCAGTCCGGGTTCCGAGCCGTCCTGGGTGCGCCGCAGCAGGTCTCGGGCGATCGCGGTGATGGTGGTGAGCGCCTCGGTCCGCTCCGAGGGGGCGGCGTAGCGGTCGGCGATCTGGGTCCGGGCGAAGGCGAGGACGCCTTGGACGATGGCCAGGTCGGGTTCCTCGGGCAGGTGCGCTTCGGCGGTGGCCAGGTAGTCGCGGGGGTGCAGTTCGCCGTCGCGGACCATGTCGCGCAGGGAGTTCCAGACGACGGCGCGGGTGAGCGGTTCGGGGATGCGGGAGAGGCCGCGCAGGGCGGTTTCGACGGAGGTCGCGTCGAGCCGGACCTTGGCGTAGGTGAGGTCGCCGTCGTTGAGGACGAGGAGCGCGGGGCGCGGGCCGTTCACGGAGACCACTTCGTCGGACGGGACGTCGAGGTGGAGCAGTTCGTGCTGTTCCAGGGCGCCGTCGGCGGTGGGGTCGCGGTGGTAGACGCCGACCGCGATGTGGTGGGGGCGGCTGCCCCGGCGCTCGACGGTGAGGGTCCAGCCGGCGGCGCCGTCGGTGCTCTCCTCGATCTTCGGGGTGAGGGTGTCGATGCCGGTGGTGCGCAGCCAGATGTCGGCCCAGGCGTGGACGTCGCGTTCGGTGTGGGCGGCGAGGGAGTCCACGAAGTCGGCGAGGGAGGCGTTGGCGAACTTGTGGCGGGCGAAGTGGGTGTTGATGCCGGCCAGGAAGTCCTTCTCGCCGAGCCAGGCGACGAGCTGGCGCAGGGCGGAGGCGCCCTTGGCGTAGGAGATGCCGTCGAAGTTGAGGAGGGCGGAGGCGGTGTCGGGGACGTCGTCGGGGTCGGGGGCGACGGGGTGGGTGGAGGGGCGCTGGTCGGCGTCGTAGCCCCAGGCCTTGCGTTCGACGCCGAAGTCGGTCCAGGTGCCGGTGAAGCGGGTGGCTTCGGTGAGGGTCTGGTAGCCCATGTACTCGGCGAAGGACTCGTTCAGCCAGATGTCGTCGAACCAGCGCAGGGTGACGAGGTCGCCGAACCACATGTGGGCCATCTCGTGCGCGATGACCATGGCGCGGCGCTGTCGCTCGGTGTCGGTGACGGCGGACCGGTAGATGAACTCGTCGCGGAAGGTGACCAGGCCGGGGTTCTCCATGGCGCCCGCGTTGAACTCGGGGACGAAGGCCTGGTCGTAGGAGTCGAAGGGGTAGGGCTCGGTGAACTTCTCGTGGTAGCGGTCGAAGCAGTCCGTGGTGACGGACAGGATCTCCTGGGCGTCGGCGTCGAGGTGGGGGGCGAGGGACTGCCGGCAGTGGATGCCGAAGGGCAGTCCGGCGTGCTCGGTGCGCACGCTGTGCCAGGGGCCGGCGGCGACGGCGGCGAGGTACGTGGAGATGACCGGTGTCGGGGCGGACTGCCAGATGCCGGCGCCGTTCGCGTCCCGGTCGCCGGTGCGCGCGGTGATGCCGTTGGCGAGTACGGTCCAGTGCGCGGGGGCGGTGACGGTGAACTCGAAGACGGCCTTCAGGTCGGGCTGGTCGAAGGCCGGGAAGACGCGCTGGACGTCGTCCATGAACATCTGGGAGTAGACGTACGTCTCCCCGTCCGCGGGATCGGTGAAGCGGTGCAGGCCTTCGCCGGTGCGGGAGTAGCGCATGAGGGTGTCGATGCGCAGCTCGTGGAGGCCTTCGGCGAGGCCGGCGAGGTGGAGGCGGTTGTCCTGGAACGCGGACGACGGGACCGGGTCGCCGTCCAGGAGTGCCGAGTTCAGGTGTTCCGGCTTCAGCTCGACGAAGGTGTCGCCCGCGGTGCGTGCGGTGAAGCGGATGACCACGAAGGAGTGGAAGGTCTCGTCGCCGCGTGTGAGGTCGAGGCTGACGGCGTAGTGGTGGACGTCGAGGAGCTGGGCTCGGGTCTGCGCTTCGTTGCGCGTCAATGCGGACATGGGGCCCATGCTGCCGCACGGGGCAGCCGGACCCCCGGTTTCTACTCTTCGCCCGCAGCGATCGTCTCGTGGTGGCGGATGACCTCGGCGATGATGAAGTTGAGGAGCTTCTCGGCGAAGGCCGGGTCGAGCTTGGCGTTCTCGGCGAGCTGGCGCAGCCGGGCGATCTGGCTGGCCTCGCGGCTGGGGTCGGCCGGGGGGAGCTGGTGCTTGGCCTTGAGGTGGCCGACCTGCTGGGTGCACTTGAAGCGCTCGGCGAGCATGTGGACGACGGCCGCGTCGATGTTGTCGATGCTGTCCCGCAGGCGGGCGAGTTCGGCGGTGACGTTCTCGTCGACGTCGCTGGTGTTCATGGTTCCCGAGAATACGTGGCGCGGACGAGTGGTTCCCCGGCCAGTCGCTCCGTGAGACGGGGACCGGCCGGAGATCACAGGGGGAGGGTCGCGGTGACCAGCCAGCCGCCCTCGGGGGCGGGTCCGGCGGTGAGGGAGCCGCCGAGGGCCTCGGCGCGTTCAGCCATGCCGGCGAGGCCGTAGCCGCCGCCGCGGGCGTTCTCGGAGAGTTTGGCCGGGCGGCCGCCGTCGTCGGCGATGCGGACCTCAAGGCCGGTGGGGACGGTGCGCAGGCCGATCCGGACGGCGGTGGCGGTGGCGGCGTGCTTGCGGATGTTGGTGAGGGCTTCGAGGACGATGCGGTGGGCGGTGGCGGCGACGTGGGCGGGGAGCCGGGGCTCCAGGCCTTCCTCGATGGAGAGGGCGACGGGCGGGCCGGTGACGGCGAAGCGTTCGGTGAGCCTGCGGATGTCGGCGAGGCCGGCGACCGGGCTGGTTCCGCCGCCGGGGCCCGCGCCGCCGCCCATGCCCGTGCCCCCGGTGGCGGCGCCGCTGCCCATGTCCGTGCCCGCGTCCTGGCTGCGGGCGCCGCTGACCGTGCCGTCGCCCGGGCCGTTGTCCTCTCCGTCGTCCTCTCCCTCGTCCTCGCGGAGGATCTTGACGAGGCGGCGCATCGAGCCCAGTGCCTCGTCCCCGGCGGTCTCGATACGGCCGAGGATCTCGGCGGCACGTTCGGCGGACACCTTCGTGAACCGGGCGGCCCGTGCCTCGACCACGATCCCGGTGACGTGGTGGGCGACGAGGTCGTGGAGCTCACGGGCGAGCTCCAGGCGCTCGGCGGTGCGTACGGCGCGCAGTTCGCGTACGCCCTGGACGGCCTGGAGGCGCAGCAGCAGCGAGTACGCGCCGACGACGACGGCGAGGACGGAGAAGAGGAGGGTGAACCGCCCGGGGTCGGTGTCCCGGACGGGCACGGCCATGCAGCCCAGGCCCAGCAGCGGGCCGAGGACCGCGGCGGTCCGGACGGGGGCGCGCAGCAGGACCTGGGAGAGGAGGACGAGGAGGGCGATGGCCTCGCCGGCGCCCCAGACGACGATGGGGTGGTTGCCGAAGATCAGCAGGAGGGTGGCGGTCCAGGTGACGGCGGTGGCGAACCGGGCGCGGACCAGGAGCGGGATGCCGGGCCAGGGCGCGGCGCTGAGGCAGACGAGGATGCCGGACGCCCATACGGTGGCGTGCGGGAGGCTGGGCTGGCGGGCCAGGACGACGCCCTCGAAGGTGACGAGGGCGAGCAGGACGAGGGTCAGGACGAGGCGGATCCCGTCGGCGGCGTGCGGGTGACGGCGGGCCCAGCCGGCGAGGGGGCTCATCGGGCGCGCCTCGGGCGCGCGCCCGGAGCCGGAGCCGGACCCCTGGTGGTACGGGTACCCGTGCGGGTGCGCCCGTACAGGCACCCGGCTGCGCCGGAGCTCCCTCGCACTCCGGTGCTACGGGTACCCGGGCGGGTGCGCCCGTAGAGGCACCCGGCTCCGCCGGAGCTCCCTCGCACTCCGGTGCTACGGGTACCCGGGCGGGTGCGCCCGTAGAGGCACCCGGCTCCGCCGGAGCTCCCCGGGGCTCCGCCCCGGACCCCGCGCCTCGAACGCGTGCGGGGCTGAAGGCGGCGCGGCCGGATGCTCGGCGTCACGCCGTGGTGGCGGCCAGGCCGCTTTCCCAGGCCCAGGCGGCGATTTCGACGCGGTTGCGGGCGTCGAGTTTGGCCTGGACGTTGGCCAGGTGGGTTTTGACGGTGGACAGCGAGACGAAGAGCTCGGCGGCGATCTCGGCGTTGGTCAGCCCCCGCGCCACGCACCGTACGACGTCCCGTTCCCGCTCGGTCAGCGGCTCGGCCGGGCGGCGCGCGGCCGGCGTGGCCTGGGTCCGGGGGGCCATTTCGCGCAGCAGTCGCACGGTGATGGCGGGCGATACGAGCGAGTCTCCGACGGCTGCCGCCCGCACCGCTTCAACCAGCATGGCCGGACTCGCGTCCTTCAGGAGGAAGCCGCAGGCTCCGCCGTGGAGCGCCGCGTGGACGTACTCGTCGAGGTCGAAGGTGGTGACGATGACGATGCGCGGTTTGTCCTGGCCGGAGAGCCGCCGGGTGACTTCGAGGCCGTCGAGCTTCGGCATGCGGATGTCGAGGAGCAGGACGTCGGGCCGGTGCTCGGCGACCGCCGCGAGCGCGGCTTCGCCGTCGACGACGTCGGCGACGACCTCGATGTCCGGCCGGCTTTCGAGGATCATCCGGAATCCGGCTCTGACCATGTCCTGGTCATCCGCGATGACAACTCTGATCGCCATGCGCTGCCTGCCCCACTGTCGCCCGCCGCAACCGCCGGTTTCTTCCCATGGGACCGGTGTGCGCGGCGGCCCGCAACCGCACGGCGGACCGTCGGGAGGGTGCTGCGGGGCGGACACGGCGCCGTGGCGGCCCCGCGGGGCCCCTGCCGGCGTCGCGTACCTCCGCGTTGCCGTTCGCCTTCGCTTTGCCGTTCGCGTTCCCGTTCCCGTTCTCGTTCTCGTTGGGGGCGCGGTGCGTCGTCCTTCCGGCCGGTTCCCGCCCGGCCGGAAGGACGAGCGGGAGTTACATGCTCGCCGCGGCCGCCTTGATCTCGGCGGCGAAGGTGGAGACCTCGGTGTAGACGCCGGGGTAGTCGGGCCGGGCGCAGCCCTGGCCCCAGCTGACTATGCCGACCTGGATCCAGGCGTTCGTGTTGTCGCGGCGGAACATGGGACCGCCGGAGTCACCCTGGCAGGTGTCGACCCCACCCTGGTCGAAGCCGGCGCAGATCTCCTCGCTTGGGACGAGGCTGCTGCCGTAGGAGGCCTGGCAGCTGGCGTCGGAGACGAAGGGGACGGTGGCCTTCATCAGGTAGCGCTGCTGGCTGCCGCCCTCGCGGGTGGCGCCCCAGCCGGCGACGGTGAAGGTGCCGTTGTCGTAGGCCTTGGTCTCGGCGATCTTGAGGGTGGGCAGGTTGATGGGCTGGGCGAGCTTGATGAGGGCCCAGTCCTTGCCCTGGCCGTTGTAGCCGGGGGCCTGGAGGACCTTGGTGGATTTGACCTTGATGGCGCTGGAGCTCCTGAGGTCCACGACTCCGGCGGTGGCGGTGATGGTGGTGTTGTTGCCGGAGCCGTTCACGCAGTGGGCCGCGGTGAGGACGATCTGCGGGGTGAGGAGGGAGCCGCCGCAGCCCATGGAGAGGCGGACCATGAAGGGGAATTCGCCCTGGGCGGCGCGGGTGCCGCCGACGACGGGGGCCGGGGAGGCGGTGGCGGAGGCGGGCTGGAGGCTGACGGCCGCGAGGGCCACCGCGCCGGCGGCGAGGGTTCGCTTCATGAACCGCGCAAGAGTGGACACAGTCAACACACTGCCTTTCGTGGGGGGTTGGGCCGTGCGTGCCATCGGGTGAATGACGGGTCCATGACACATCAGACGTATGGCGGGCATCAAGAACGCATTTTTGGCCAACTCCCGTCGCAGACGGCAGGGATTGCGGCAAGGGGCAGCCGATGACGCAGAACCGCAGGCGCCACAGCCCGGTGGAGCACGGATTTCCACACCTGACGACCGTGCGGGCCTCGATCACCGCCCTCTTCCGGCGCCTGTCGCCCGACGGGATCCGCGCCTACGCACCGAGCGTCGTCTCCGCCGACGCGGCCTTCGACACCACCGACGACCTGCACCTGGGGGCGCACCGGGTGGCCTCCGCGATGGTGCGCGCCCTGCGGCTGCCCGACGCCCGCATGGTGGTCGAGTTCCGGCCGATGGAGCAGGCGGCCACCGTGGAACTGGCCGCCGGGCCCGAG
Source organism: Streptomyces sp. NPDC003038 (assembly GCF_040611115.1). NCBI lineage: Bacteria > Bacillati > Actinomycetota > Actinomycetes > Kitasatosporales > Streptomycetaceae > Streptomyces > Streptomyces sp. NPDC003038. The sequence continues at coordinate 54,979 of NZ_JBEXNN010000009.1, read as the reverse complement.
TACTTCATCGAGGTGAGCGACCGCTTCCGCACGCACCGCCGCGATCTGGCGGCGGCCCTGGCCCACGAGGTCGCCCACGTACTGCTGCACCGGCTCGGCCTGAGCTTCCCCACCACCGCGGACGACGAGATCCTCACCGACACCGCCGCCACCTACCTGGGGGCGGGCTGGCTCCTGCTCGACGCCTACCGCGAGGACGAGCTGACCCACCAGAAGTTCGGCTACCTCACCCCCGAGGAGTTCGGCTACGTCCTCGCCAAGCGGGCCGCCCTGTTCGGCGAGGACCCCTCCACCTGGTTCACCAGCCCGCAGGCGTACGAGGCCTACGTGCGCGGCCGCGCCCTGGCCGAGCGGGACCACCGCCGGGCGCCCCTCGCCGCCGCGGGCCGGCTGGAACGGCTCCGCTACACCAGGGACCGGCGCACCGGGACGACCCCGGCGGGCGCGGCGGCGTACCGCTTCGAGCGGGACGGCGCCGAGCCGCGGGTGAGTTTCCCCTGCCCGGTGTGCGGGCAACGGCTGCGGGTGCCGGTGCGCGGGCCGCTGCGGGCGCGGTGCGGCCTGTGCCGGACGGTCCTGGAGTGCGATACGTAGGCCATCGGGAGCGGCGGATTCGCGGATTCACCGCGCGGCCACGAAAAGTTTCCTACCGACCAGTAGACATGGCTTCCGGCCACCCCGACTCTGGTCGTGGACATGCCAGTTCGCGACCTGAGGAGCGCCCCCCATGCGCGTCACCCGCCGCACCCGCACGGCCCGCACGACCCGCACCGCCGCAGCCTCAAGGCCGTCGGCTACCCGGTCTCGGGCCTCTACGTCAGGGACCTGCCCGACCTGTTCGAGGAGGTCAGCGCGTACAAGACGGGTAAGCGTGCCGAGATCGAAGCACGCGGCTACACGATCATCGCCAACATCGGCAACAAACAGAGCGACCTCGTCGGCGGCCACGCCGAGCGCACCGTCAAGCTGCCGGACTACGACGGCAAGCTCTCCTGACCCGGGGCGGTCGAGGCCGGCGGGGGCGAAGAGCGCCCGCGCACGGCACTCCGGCGATCCGGCCTCCGCGCGCGTCCCCGGCGGCGTGAACGACGGACAAGTCGATGGGGCGGCGTGGTTCGGCGAGGGGCCGCAGCGGGTAGTGATACCTCAGCGCACGAGTGAAGGACCAGGGCCCGACCCCTCGCCAGGGGGCCGGGCCCTCCATCATGCCGGCCGACGGCCGCGCGGCCGGGGCTGGCCGCCCGATCGCCCCGCCACCCGGCCCGACCGTACGGCTGCCAGACCGCGCCGCCCCGCAGCCCGGCCGTACGGCCGCCAGACCGCGCCGCCCCGCCCCACAGCCGTACGGTCGACAGCTGGTCCGCACCCACCCATGCCGCCGCCGGATCAGCGCGCCCCGTACACCGGCAGCGGGGCTGCGGCCGCCGACAGGAGTTTCGCCGCCGCCTCCCCCGCCTCGGCGGGGGTCCAGCGGGCCCCCCGGTCGGCGGTGGGACCGGGACGCCAGCCCTCCATGACCGTGATCCGGCCGCCCTCCGCCTCGAAGACACGGCCCGTGACGCCCGCCGAGGCGTCGGCGCCGAGCCAGACCACCAGCGGGGACACGTTCTCCGGGGCCATCGCGTCGAAGTCGCCCTCCCCCGGCGCGGCCATGGTCTGCGCGAAGGTCTCCTCCGTCATCCGCGTCCGCGCCGCCGGGGCGATCGCGTTGACCTGGACCCCGTACCGGCCCATCTCCGCCGCCGCGACCAGGGTCATGCCCAGGATGCCGGCCTTGGCCGCGCTGTAGTTCCCCTGGCCGACCGAGCCCAACAGCCCCGCCCCGGACGACGTGTTGACCACGCGGGCGGCCACCGGCCGCCCGGCCTTGGCCTCCGACCGCCACCACCCGGCCGCGCACCGCAGCGGAAGGAAGTGCCCCTTCAGGTGCACCCGCACGACCGCGTCCCAGTCGTCCTCGTCCAGGTTGACCAGCATCCGGTCCCGCAGGAACCCCGCGTTGTTGACGAGCGTGTCCAGCCTTCCGAACGCCGACACCGCGCTCTCGACCAGTGAGGACGCCCCCTCGCTCGTCGCGATGTCCCCGCCGTGCGCCACCGCCTCCCCGCCCAGCGCCCGGATCTCCGCCACTACCTGCGCGGCCGGACTGTCCGGCCCCGGCAGTCCGTCGAGGCCCACTCCCAGGTCGTTGACCACGACCCGCGCCCCCTCCGCCGCGAAGGCCAGCGCGTGGGCCCGGCCCAGGCCCCGCCCCGCGCCCGTCACGATCACGACTCGTCCCTCGCACAGACCGGCCATCTCAGCCCTCCTCGCTTCCCGTGCCACCCGTGCCACCCGTGCCACCCGTGCTTCCCGTGCCGTCCTCGTTCACCCTGTTGACGGTGGCCGCGTCCAGAAAGGCCGGGCGCTCCCCGCCCCCGTGCACCAGCAGGCTCGCCCCGCTGACGTACCCGGCCCGGCCGGAGGCCAGGAACACGGCCGCCTCTCCCACCTCCGAGGGCTCCGCCAGCCGCCCCAGCGGGACGGTCGCGCCCACCGCCGCGATGCCCGCCCCGTCGCCGTAGTGCAGGTGGGACAGTTCGGTCCGCACCATGCCGAGGACCAGCGAGTTCACCCGTACCTCCGGTGCCCACTCCACGGCCATGGACCGGGCCAGGTTCTCCAGCCCCGCCTTCGCCGCGCCGTACGCGGCCGTTCCCGGCGACGGCCGCGTCCCGCTGACGCTGCCGATCATCACCACCGATCCACGGGCCCGCCGCAGCCAGGGGTACGCCGCCAGCGAGGCCGTCAGCGGCGCCAGCAGATTGAGCTCGACGACCCGCGCGTGCCGCTGCGCCTCGCCCTCGTCCAGCAGCCGGTACGGGGTCCCACCCGCGTTGTTGACCAGGCAGTCGAGCCGTCCGTACCGCTGCGCGACCGCGCCGAAGAAGTCCTGAACGGCGCCCGGATCGCGCAGGTCGAGCGGGGTGAAGGCCGCCTTCAGGGCACCCGCCGTCACCGGCTCCCGAGGTGGCCGGCGCGCGCAGACGACGACCCGCGCCCCCGCCGCGAGGAACGACCGGGCGATGCCGGCGCCGACGCCCCGGGTTCCCCCGGTGACGACGGCGACCCTCCCGTCCAGCTCCATGGGCTGCTACCTTCCTCGCCTAACAAATGTTTGGTGGAAAGGTAGCTGATCCGCTCATGGGTGTCTCCACCTCAAGCCCCGGCAAGGGCATCGCGCTCGTCACAGTCGACTTCCCGCCCGTCAACGCACTGCCCGTACAGGGCTGGTACGAGCTCGCCGACGCCTTGCGCGCGGCCGGCCGCGACCCCGAGGTCCGCTGTGTCGTCCTCGCCGCCGAGGGCCGCGGATTCAACGCCGGCGTCGACATCAAGGAGTTGCAGCGCGACACCGGCCACGCCTCCCTCATCGGCGCCAACCGCGGCTGCTACGAGGCCTTCGCCGCCGTGTACGAGTGCGAGGTGCCGGTCGTCGCCGCCGTGCACGGCTTCTGCCTGGGCGGCGGCGTCGGCCTGGCCGGGAACGCCGACGCGATCGTCGCCTCGGACGACGCCGCCTTCGGCCTGCCGGAGCTCGACCGGGGCGCGCTCGGCGCCGCCACCCACCTGGCCCGGCTGGTCCCGCAGCACCTGATGCGCGCCCTCTACTACACCTCGCGGACCGCGACCGCCGCCGAACTGCACGCGCACGGCTCGGTCTGGAAGGTGGTCCCCCGCGCGGAACTGCGGGCCGCGGCCCTGGAACTGGCCGCCGAGATCGCGCGGAAGGACGGCTACCTGATCCGGCTCGCCAAGGCCGCCATCAACGGCATCGACCCCGTGGACGTGCGCCGCAGCTACCGCTTCGAGCAGGGCTTCACCTTCGAGGCCAATCTCAGCGGGGTGGCCGACCGGGTCCGCGACACCTTCGCCGGCGCCGCGCGGCAGGAGGGACCGGCATGACCGACAAGAGCATGACCTGCGAAGACGTGATCGGCCGGCTGCGCAGCGGGATGACCGTCGGCATCGGCGGCTGGGGCTCCCGGCGCAAGCCCATGGCCCTGGTGCGCGCGCTGCTGCGCTCGGAGATCACCGATCTGACCGTGATCTCGTACGGTGGCCCCGATGTCGGCCTGCTGGCCGCCGCCGGCCGGATCCGCCGGCTCGTGGCCCCTTTCGCGACCCTCGACTCGGTCCCGCTGGAACCCCACTTCCGGGCCGCCCGCGAGCGCGCCGCCTTCGCGCTCACCGAGCTCGACGAGGCCATGTTCATGTGGGGACTGCACGCCGCCGCGCACCGGCTGCCCTTCCTGCCCGTCCGCGCCGGCCTCGGCTCCGACGTCATGCGGGTCAATCCGGAGCTGCGTACGGTCACCTCCCCCTACGCCGACGGCGAGGAGTTCGTGGCCGTACCCGCACTGCGCATGGACGCCGCGCTGGTCCACCTCAACCGCGCCGACCGCCTGGGCAACGCCCAGTACCTGGGCCCCGACCCCTACTTCGACGACCTCTTCTGCGAGGCCGCCGACAGCGCCTACGTCTCCTGCGAACAGCTCGTCGAGACCGCGGAGCTGTCCAAGGCCGGTCCCCCGCAGTCCCTCCTCGTCAGCCGCCACTGCGTCTCCGGGGTCGTCGAGACCCCGAACGGCGCGCACTTCACCTCCTGCGCGCCCGACTACGGCCGCGACGAGGCCTTCCAGAAGCTGTACGCGACCACCTCCTGGCCCGAGTTCGCCGGGCGGTTCCTCTCCGGCGCGAGTGAGCACGACTACCAGTCCGCCGTCCGGACCTGGCACGAGGAGCAGCGGTGACCACCACACCGGCGACCCCGCCGACACCCCAGTCCACGCCCCCGCCCACAGCCCCGCCGACTCTCCCGCCCGTGGACGCCACCCGCGCCGAGTACTGCGTGATCGCATGCGCCGAGGCCTGGCGCGACAACGGCGAGGTCCTCGCCAGCCCGATGGGCCTCATCCCCTCCCTCGGCGCCCGCCTCGCGAAGCGCACCTTCTCCCCCGACCTCCTGCTGACCGACGGCGAAGCCATGCTCGTCTCGCTCGACGGCACGGCCGAGGGCTGGCTCCCGTACCGCCGCCACCTGGCCATGGTCACCGGCGGAAAGCGGCACGTGATGATGGGCGCCAGCCAGATCGACCGGTTCGGCAACCAGAACATCTCCTGCATCGGCGCCTGGGAGCAGCCGGCGCGCCAGCTCCTCGGAGTGCGCGGCGCGCCTGTCAACACCCTCAACCACCCGGTGAGTTACTGGGTGCCGAAACACTCCACCCGGGTCTTCGTCGAACGCGTCGACATGGTCTGCGGCGTCGGCTACGACCGCGCGGCCGAGGCCGGGGTGACCCGCTACCACCGCCTTCCCCGGGTGGTCAGCGACCTCGGCGTCTTCGACTTCGCGGGCCCCGGCCACACGATGCGCCTGGCCTCCCTGCACCCCGGGGTCACCGTCGAGCAGGTCCGGGCGGCCACCGGCTTCGAGCCGGCCGTCGCCGGGGACGTTCCGTACACCCGGGAGCCGACCGCGGACGAGCTGCGGCTGATCCGCGAGGTGATCGACCCCGAGGGCCTGCGCGACCGGGAAGTGCGGGTCTGATCCGATGGAGACGGCATTCACCAAGCTGGTCCGCGTCGAGCACCCGATCGTGCAGACGGGCATGGGCTGGGTCGCCGGGCCGCGGCTGGTGTCGGGCGCGGCCAACGCGGGGGCGCTGGGCATCCTGGCCTCCGCGACGATGACGATGGACCAACTGCGCTCGGCGGTCCGCGAGGTCAAGTCCCGTACCGCGCACGGCACCGTCTTCGGGGTCAATCTGCGGGCGGACGCCGGCGACGCGGCCGATCGCGCGCAGCTGATCATCGAGGAGGGCGTACGGGTCGCCTCCTTCGCCCTCGCGCCCTCCGAGGAGCTCATCGCGCGGCTCAGGAACGCGGGCGTGGTCGTCATCCCGTCCGTCGGCGCCCGCCGGCACGCCGAGAAGGTCGCCGCCTGGGGCGCCGACGCGGTGATCGTGCAGGGCGGCGAGGGCGGGGGCCACACCGGGGACGTGGCCACGACCGTGCTGTTGCCGCAGGTCGTGGACGCCGTGGAGATCCCGGTGATCGCGGCGGGCGGCTTCAGCGACGGCCGCGGGCTCGTCGCGGCGCTGTCGTACGGGGCGGCGGGCATCGCCATGGGCACCCGCTTCCTGCTGACCAGCGATTCCACCGTCCCGGACGCGGTCAAGGCCCGGTACCTGGCGGCCACCGTCAAGGACGTCACCGTGACCACGGCCGTCGACGGGCTGCCGCACCGCATGCTCCGCAGCGAGCTGGTCGACTCCCTGGAGCGGGCGGGCCGCGCCGGGGCGCTCGTCCGGGCCCTGCGGCACGCGGCCGGATTCAGGAAGCTCTCCGGCCTGACCTGGTCCCGGATGGTGCGGGACGGCCTCGCGATGAAGCACGGCAAGGAGCTGTCCTGGAGCCAGGTCCTGCTCGCCGCGAACACCCCCATGCTCCTGCGGGCCTCCATGGTCGAGGGCCGTACGGACCTCGGCGTCATGGCATCGGGCCAGGTCGCGGGGGTGATCGAGGATCTCCCGTCGTGCGCGGAGCTGGTCTCCCGCGTCATGGCCGAGGCACACACCGTGCTGGAACACCTGCACCAGCTGCATCACCTACCCGACCCGCACCACCTGCACCAGCTGCACCACGTGGAAGGCCCGCACTCGCTCCGCACCCTGCCACCACCAGGGTGATCCCCCTTCTCCGTCACAGGAGTCGCAAGATGAGCCGTGCTCGAATCCGCCTGGCGGCCGCGGTCCTCGCCGCCGCCCTCTCCGTCGGGACCCTGCCCGCCTCCGCGTACGCCGCGTCGGCGCCCGGAGCCGGGGTCGCCACCCTGCACCACCGGCTTCACCCCCACACCGTGGAAGCGATCCGCCAGATACCCCTGCAGGGCGCCGTCAACGTGCGCGACCTCGGCGGCTACCGCACCTGGACCGGCGGCCGGGTACGCCAGGGGCTGGTGTACCGCTCCGACGCGCTGAGCAGGCTGACCGCCGCGGACATCACCACCGTCTCCGCTCTGGGCCTCACGAAGGTCGTCGACTTCCGCATCCCGATGGAGCTCCAGTACGAAGGCCCCGACAGGCTGCCCGCCGGCCTCACCCCCACCGCCCGCCCGGTCAGCGATCTCGGTCTCTTCGGGACCCTCGTCACCGTGATCTCCAGCGGCGACCCCGCCCGGCAGGAGCAGATCCTCGGCGGCGGCCGCGCCGAGGCCTACATGCGCGACATCTACCGCACCTTCGTGACCAGCCCCGAGAACCGGGCGCGGTTCGCGGCGACCCTGCGGGAGATCGCCGATGCCGGTCAGGGCCCGGTCCTGTACCACTGCACGTCGGGCAAGGACCGGACGGGCTGGATGAGCTACGTACTGCTGCGCGCCCTGGCCGTGCCGCAGGAGACCGCCGAGGGCGACTACCTGGCGTCGAACACCTTCCGTGCCGCCTACGACGCCCAGGTGCGGGCGGCCCTGAAGCAGTCCGGGCGGATGCAGAACCCGGATCTGCTGATCCCGCTCCAGGAGGTCCGCCAGGACTACCTGGACTCCGCGACGGCGCAGATGGAGGCCGACTACGGCAGTCTCTACGGCTACCTGACCGAGGGCCTCGGCCTGGATCTGCGGACGCTGGCGAAGCTCCAGGACCAGCTGGTCCGCTCGTAGGACGGCCCGAGGACCGCCCGCGGACCGCCCGCGGATCACCGGCGGACCACTGGCGGATCACCCCCGGATCACCCCCGGACGCGACTGCGCCGGGCAGCGCGCGTGGCGCTGCCCGGCGTAGTGGACTACCGGACGGTTCTGCGGGTCAGACGGCCCGACGGCGGCCCTGGCCGGCGGACTGGGTGCCGACCCGGCTGCGGGAGGAAGCGGCTGCCGCACCCCCGGAGGCGCCGCCCCCGGTACGCCGGCCGCGCTCGCCGGAGCCGTTGGCTCCGGCGCCCTGGCCGCCCTGGCCACCGCGACGGGCCTGGCCCGACCCGGAGGCCGGTGCCTGACCGGCGGCGCCGCCGCCGGAGCGGCGTCCACGACCACCGGCGGCCGGAGCCGCACCCGTAGGGGCGGCGCCGGTGCGCGGCCCGCCCGAACGGCGGCGCCCGCCACCACCGGCGCCGGTACCCGAAGCGGGCTTCGACGCGGAGCGCTGGCGCGGCGGGGTCGGCTGCGGCACGTCAAGCACCACCGGGATGCCCGAGGGCTCCTTGGCGCCGGTCAGCCGGGACAGCTCCTCGTCGGAGGACTTGATCTGCGCGGTCCGCGGGGAGATCCCGGCGTCCGACATCAGACGGGTCATGTCCCGCTTCTGGTCGGGCAGGACCAGGGTGACCACGCTGCCGGACTCACCGGCGCGCGCGGTACGGCCGCCACGGTGCAGGTAGTCCTTGTGGTCGCTGGGCGGGTCCACGTTGACGACGAGGTCGAGGTCGTCGATGTGGATGCCGCGGGCGGCCACGTTGGTGGCGACCAGTGCGGTGACCTCGCCCGTCTTGAACCAGTCCAGGGTCCGGTTGCGCTGCGGCTGCGAGCGCCCGCCGTGCAGACCGGAGGCGCGGACGCCGTCCGCCAAGAGCTTCTTGACCATGCGGTCCACCGCGCGCTTGGTGTCCACGAACATGATCACCCGGCCGTCGCGAGCGGCTATACGCGTCGCCACGGCCTTCTTGTCGGTCTCGTCCATGACGTACAGGACGTGGTGCTCCATGGTGGTGACCGCGCCGGCCGACGGGTCGACGGAGTGCCCGACCGGGTCGGTGAGGAACATCTTGACGAGCTTGTCGATGTTCTTGTCCAGCGTTGCCGAGAAGAGCATGCGCTGACCGCCGGGCTGAACCTGCTTGAGCAGCGCCGTGACCTGCGGCATGAAGCCCATGTCGGTCATCTGGTCGGCCTCGTCGAGGACGGTGATCGCGACCTGGGAGAGGTCGGCGTCACCGCGGTCGATGAGGTCCTTCAAGCGGCCGGGGGTGGCGACGAGCACCTCGGAGCCGCGGCGCAGGGCGCCCGACTGCCGGTTGATCGACATGCCGCCGACGACGGTCGCGATGCGCAGGTTGACGGCCGTGGCGTACGGGGTCAGGGCGTCGGTCACCTGCTGCGCGAGCTCACGGGTCGGTACGAGGACCAGCGCGAGCGGCGCCTTCGGCTCGGCACGGCGGCCGGCCGTCCGGGCCAGCAGCGCCAGGCCGAAGGCGAGCGTCTTGCCGGATCCGGTACGGCCGCGGCCGAGCAGGTCACGGCCGACGAGGGAGTTCGGCAGCGTCGCGGCCTGGATCGGGAACGGCTCGGTGACGCCCTGGGCCACGAGGGTCTTCAGCAGCGCCGGGGGCATGCCCATGTCCTCGAACGCGGCGACCGGCGGGAGCGCCGGGGCCAGCGGTTCGGGCATGGTGAATTCTTGGGGCCTGGCAACGGGGGCGGACTTCTGCCGTCCCGCGCCAGCCTTCGGACGTCCCTGGGCCGCACCTCGGCCCCGGGTGGGGCGGCGGCTGGGTCGTGCGGAGCTGGAGCTGGTCATGCGGAAATGCCCTCCTGAAACCGGCAGGTACTACAAATGGTTCGAAACAGCAGACAAGCCGGGGCCCGCACCTCACGGTGCGGACCCCGGCGTGCTGATGACGTCAGTTGGCAGGCAGGATGTTCTCGGCCTGCGGGCCCTTCTGGCCCTGGGTGACGTCGAAGGACACGCGCTGGCCCTCCTGGAGCTCACGGAAGCCCTGGGTGGCGATGTTCGAGTAGTGGGCGAAGACGTCCGGGCCGCCACCGTCCTGCTCGATGAAGCCGAAGCCCTTTTCCGAGTTGAACCACTTCACGGTGCCAAGTGCCATTTTAAATCTCCTGAATAGGCGGCAAAGGGCCCCATCCGGAGATTCCGGCAAAACAATAAAAGCGCCTGAGGATCAGTCCCGTCAGGCGCACATAAAGTTCATGGGTACCACAACTGCAACGAGCTCTACGCTAGCACAGGTCCGCCGGAGAGCGCCGCCGGGAGAGTGTGATCTCCGTCCCCTGTGGTATCCGCGCGCAGGGTCCCGCCCGCATCCGCGGGGGACCTGGGGACCTACAGCCGCTCGATGATCGTCACGTTCGCCTGGCCGCCGCCCTCGCACATCGTCTGGAGGCCGAAGCGGCCGCCCGTGCGCTCCAGCTCGTGCAGGAGCGTCGTCATCAGCTTCACGCCCGTCGCGCCCAGCGGATGCCCCAGCGCGATGGCGCCGCCGTTCACGTTCACCCGGGACGGATCGGCTCCGGTCTCCTTCAGCCACGCCAGTACCACCGGGGCGAACGCCTCGTTGATCTCCACCAGGTCGATGTCGGCCAGGGACATGCCGGTCTTCTTCAGGGCGTACGCCGTGGCGGGGATGGGTGCGGACAGCATGCGGATCGGGTCCTCGCCCCGTACCGAGAGGTGGTGGATGCGGGCCCGCGGCCGCAGGCCGTGTGCGCGGACCGCCCGCTCGGAGGCGATCAGCATGGCCGCAGCGCCGTCCGACACCTGGGAGGAGACCGCCGCCGTGATGGTGCCGCCCTCGACCACCGGCCTGAGGGCCGCCATCTTCTCCAGGCTCGTGTCCCGCCGCGGGCCCTCGTCCGCCGTCACCTCCCCGTACGCCACCGTCTCGCGTGCGAAGCGGCCCTCGTCGATCGCGCGGATCGCCCGCTGGTGGCTGGAGAGGGCGAACCGCTCCATGTCCTGCCGCGAGATGCCCCACTTCCGCGCGATCAGCTCGGCTCCGTGGAACTGGTCCACCGGGGCGTCGCCGTACCGGGCCCGCCAGCCGGCGCTCCCCGCGTACGGTCCCTGCGTGAGGCCCAGCGGCTCGGCCGCCTGCCGGGAGGCGAAGGCGATCGGGATCATCGACATGTTCTGGGTACCGCCGGCGACCACCAGATCCTGGGTGCCGGACAGGACGCCCTGCGCCGCGAAGTGCACCGCCTGCTGGGAGGAGCCGCACTGGCGGTCGACGGTGACCCCCGGCACCTCCTGCGGCAGCCCCGCCGCCAGCCACGCCGTCCGCGCGATGTCCCCCGCCTGCGGCCCCACCGTGTCGAGGCAGCCGAAGACGACGTCCTCCACGGCGGCCGGATCCACCCCGGACCGCTCGACCAGGGCCCTGAGCACGTGTGCTCCGAGGTCGGCCGGGTGGACGGCGGACAGCCCGCCGCCCCGCCGCCCCACGGGGGTGCGTACCGCGTCGACTATGTAGGCCTCGGGCATCGGAACTCCTCTGGTCGGTTACGTACGTACGGCTACGTACGTACGGCGATCCCGTCGAGGACCATCGACAGGTACTGACGGGCGATCTCCTCGGGGCTGTGCTGGCCGCCCGGCCGGTACCAGGACGCCGCCACCCACACCGTGTCGCGCACGAAGCGGTAGGTGAGGCGGATGTCGAGGTCCGCGCGGAAGACCTGGTCGGCGACGCCTCGTTCCAGCGTCCCCAGCCAGGCCTTCTCGAACTTCTGCTGCGAGTCGGCGAGGTAGTGGAAACGGGGCTGGACCGACAGGTGCCGGGCCTCCTTCTGGTAGATCGCGACGGCGGCGCGGTGCCGGTCGATCTCCCGGAAGGACTCGGTGACGAGGGCCTCGATGGTCTCCCTGGGTCCGAGACCGGAGGCGAGGACGGTGTCGTACCCGTCCCACAGCTCGGTCAGGAAGTCGGAGAGGATCTCGTCGAGGATCGATTCCTTCGAATCGAAGTGGTAGTAGAGGCTGCCGGCGAGCATCCCGGCGGCGTCGGCGATCTTGCGGACGGTGGTGGCGTTGTAGCCCTGCGCGGCGAAGACCTCGGCGGCGGTGTCGAGGAGTTCCCTGCGCCGCTCGGGCGCGGCGGTCACCTGCGGCTTCTTCTTGACTGTCGGCTTGTTCGTGGGCACACACCCATTCTGGTGCCAGGGAGCGTCCGCGAAGCGGCTCCCCCGGATACCGCCGGGCGGCGCCCGCTGCCGCCCGGCGGGCGGGCGTGAGGCGGGCGGGACTTCGCGGACACGTAACTCAAGCGCGCTGGCTGCTGACCGAGACGGTCTCGCCCGTCATGTACGACGAGTACCCGCTGGCCAGGAAGACGATGACGTTGGCGACCTCCCACGGCTCCGCGTACCGGCCGAAGGCCTCGCGGGCGGTCAGTTCGCAGAGCAGTTCCTCACTGGTGACCTTCACCAGGTGCGGGTGCATGGCCAGGCTCGGGGCGACCGCGTTGATCCGTACGCCGAACTCCGCGGCCTCCAGCGCCGCACAGCGGGTCAGCGCCATCACGCCGGCCTTGGCGGCGGCGTAGTGGGCCTGTCCCGCCTGGGCGCGCCAGCCGACGACGGAGGCGTTGTTGACGATGACTCCGCCGGTGCCGGCGGCGCGCAGGGAGCGCAGGGCGGCGCGGGTGCAGCGGAAGGTGCCGTTCAGGGTGACGTCGAGGACCTTGCCCCACTGGTCGTCGGTCATGTCGACGAGGGCCGCGGTGCCGCCGAGGCCCGCGTTGTTGACGACGATGTCGAGGCCGCCGTGGGTCTGTTCGGCGAGCGCGAAGAGCGCTCGCACCTGGTCCTCGTCGGTGACGTCGCAGGGGAGGGAGGCGACGCGGTCCGCTCCGAACCGTGCGGCGAGCGCGTCCTCGGTCTCCTTGAGGCGGCGGGCGTGGGCGTCGCCGATGACGATGCGGGCGCCCTCTTCGAGGAAGCGGCGGGCGGTGGCCCCGCCGATCCCGGCTCCGGCGGCCGCGGTGATGACGGCGGTGCGGCCCTTCAGCAGGGTGTGGCCGGCGATGTACTCAGGCGCGTTCAAGCCCGACCTCCCGTAGCCGACTCCGAGCGCCGGTGCGGAACTCCTCGACGCTGCTCATGGCCGTACGTTAACCTACCAAACAGTTGTTAGGGAAGCGGTACGGAGGGAGGCGGACGCCTGATGGATCTCACCCAGACGCCGGAGGTGGAGGCGTTCCGCGCCGAGGCCCGGGCCTGGCTGGCCCGCCACGTCCCCGCGTCCCCCCTGCCCTCCCTGGAGACGGAAGAGGGCTTCGCGGCCCACCGGGAGTGGGAGGCGCGGCTGCACGCGGACCGCTGGTCGGCGGTGTCCTGGCCCGAGGAGTACGGGGGCCGCGGCGTGGACATCGTGCGGTGGCTGGTGTTCGAGGAGGAGTACTGGGCGGCGGGCGCGCCCGGCCGCGTCTCACAGAACGGCATCAACCTGCTGGCTCCGACGCTCTTCGACCACGCGAGCCCCGGACAACGGGCGCGGGTGCTGCCGTCGATGGCGAGCGGCGAGGTGATCTGGGCGCAGGCCTGGTCGGAGCCCGAGTCGGGCTCCGACCTGGCCTCCCTGACGTCGCGCGCGGTGCGGACCGAGGGCGGCTGGCTGCTGTCCGGGCAGAAGACGTGGTCCTCGCGGGCCGCCTTCGCGGACCGGGCGTTCGGCATCTTCCGCACCGACCCGCACGCCGCGAAACCGCATCAGGGCCTGACCTACCTCATGTTCGGCCTGCGGGCGCCGGGGGTGACCGTGCGGCCCATCGGCCGCCTGGACGGCAAGCCGGCTTTCGCGGAGATCTTCCTGGACCGGGTCTTCGTACCGGACGAGGACGTGATCGGCGAGCCGGGGCAGGGCTGGCGGATCGCGATGTCGACGACCGGCAACGAGCGGGGGCTCACCCTGCGCTCCCCCGGCCGGTTCCTGGCGGCGTCCGCCCGGCTGGCCGGGCTGTGGCGCTCGGCGGGCGATCCGGCGGACACCGCGCTGCGGGACCGGGTGGCGGACGCGGTGGTCGGGGCGCGCGCCTACGAGCTGTTCACCTGGGGCTGCGCCTCCCGCTTCGCGGCGGGCGGGGCGATCGGCGCCGAGTCCAGCCTGAACAAGGTGTTCTGGTCGGAGTACGACATCGCCCTGCACGAGACGGCACTGGACCTGCTGGGCCCGGACGCGGAACTCGCCGACGGCGCCTGGTCGGAGCCGTGGATCTTCTCCCTGGCCGGGCCGATCTACGCGGGAACGAACGAGATCCAGCGCGACATCATCGCCGAGCGGCTGCTCGGCCTTCCGAAGGGCCGTCGCTGATGCGCTTCCTGCTGACCGACGAGCAGTGCGACTTCGCCCGTACCGTGCGCTCCCTGCTGGCTTCGGCGGAGGTCCCGGAGACGGCACGGGCCTGGGCGGGCGGCGATCACGCACCGGGGCGGGCGCTCTGGTCCCGGCTGGCGCGGACGGGCCTGTTCGCGCTGGCCGCGCCGGAGTCGTACGAGGGGATGGGCCTGCACCCGCTCGAACTTGCTCTAGGCTTCGTCGAGTTGGGCCGGGCCGGAGTACCGGGGCCGGTGGTGGAGACCGCGGCCGTGTCGGTGCTCCTGGCGGAGCTGGGGGACGAGGCGGTGGCGAAGCGGTTCCTGCCGGGGCTGGTCGCCGGCGAGGCCTCGGCCACGCTGACCGTGCCGTACGGGAGTCCGTACGCCCTGGACGCCGACGCGGCGACCTACCGCTTCACGGTGTCGACGGCGGGCGAACTCCGCCTGGCCGGCCGCGCCCCCGGCGCGCCGCTCCGCTCGACGGACCCGACGCGTCGGCTGTCCTTGCCCGCGGCCGGCGGCGAACTGCTGGCGTCGGGGCCCCGGGTGACGGCGGCGGCGGAGGCGGCCGGACGCTGGGCGCGGCTGCTGACGGCGGCGCAGTGCCTGGGCGTGGGCGAGGCGCTGCTGGCCCGCACGGTGGAGTACGCGAAGCAGCGCACGCAGTTCGGCACGCCGATCGGCGGCTTCCAGGCGGTCAAGCACCGGCTGGCGGACACCCTGCTGGGCCTGGAGTTCGCCCGGCCGCTGGTGTGGGCGGCGGGGCTGTCGCCGGCCCCGGGCGATGTCGCCGCGGCGAAGCTGGCGGCGGGGGAATCGTGCTACCGGGCGGCGATGGCGGCGCTCCAGCTGCACGGCGCGGTGGGCTACACGCAGGAGCTGGACCTGTCGCTGTGGCTGCGCAAGGCCCGCCCGCTGCGGGACGCGTGGGGCACGCCCTCGGCGTGCCGGGCGGAGGTCCTGCGCGGGACCTTCGGTGCCGCGCGCGGTGGTACGTGACGAGGACGGTGTGCACGAACAGTTCCCGCACACCACCGCCGCGAACCGGGGGCGAGCTGCCCCTGCCCCGGCCCGGCCGCCTGGAGGAGGGCTTCCGCGGGCCGGGCTCGGGCAGGGGAACGCCGTACCGGGACTACCGAGCGGGGAAGGCGCCCCACAGCAGGGCGTCCGCGACCGGCGCCGGTGCGCGGCCGAGGGTTCAGCGGAACTCGCGCACCACCTCGATGCGGCCCATGATGTGCGCGTTGAACTCGTCGAGCTCCTCCGCCGGAACCCAGAGCTCCAGGATCGTCTCGCCGCCCGCCTGCTGGACCGGGTAACGCGTGAGGAAGGCCGAGTCGACCTCGAAGCGGGTCACGAAGCCCGCCCCGTCGTGCTTGACGTTCCAGTCGCGGGCGATGCGGATCGCGTAGTCCTCGTTCAGGACCGGATAGAAGATCGGCTGCTCCGGCAGGCGCGGGGGCCAGGCGCGCCAGTCGAGGGCGCGGACCAGGTCGAGCTCGGCGGGTCCCGTCGGACGCCACAGGGTGGTGGTGGACATGCGGGCGACCCTACGGCCCGGGCACGGGGTCGGCCACGGGGATATCACGTGCTCTGACGTACCCTCGGGCCCATGTCCGCCAGCGCGATCGACCTCCGCAAGGTGCAGGAGACGGCTCCGGCGCTCGTGAGCCTCTACAAGAGCGCCGGGGTGAGCCTGCGCAAGCACGGCCTGGAGGGCGGGCGCGCCGCCGTCTACCTGGTGCTGGACTACTCCGGGTCGATGCGGCCGTACTACGAGGACGGCACCGTACAGGCCCTCGCGGACCGGGTGCTGGGGCTGTCGGCGCACCTGGACGACGACGGCCGGGTACCGGTGGTCTTCTTCTCCACGGAGGTCGACGCGGTCGAGGACATCACCCTCGCCGGGCACCAGGGGCGGGTCGGCGAGATCACCTCCCGCCTCGGCCACATGGGCAAGACGGCGTACGACGCCGCGATGGACGCGGTGATCGACCACTACCTGGACTCGGGGTCGGCGGACCCGGCCCTCGTCGTCTTCCAGACGGACGGCGGCCCGGTCAGCAAGCTCGCCGCGGAGAAGTACCTGTGCAAGGCGGCCCGGCTCCCGCTGTTCTGGCAGTTCGTCGGCTTCGGCAACACGCGCAGCACGCAGTTCGACTTCCTGCGCCGGCTGGACGAACTGCCCGTCCCGGCCAAGCGCGTGGTGGACAACGCGGGCTACTTCCACGCGGGGCTGGACCCGCGCACCGTCCCGGACGCGGAGCTGTACGACCGCCTGGTCGGGGAGTTCCCGTCGTGGCTGGCCGCGGCGCGCGCGGCGGGCATCGTGCGTGTTTGATCGCGTTTGAGCGGCGGGGGCTCCTGCCGGGCGCTTTGATGGGGGGATGACGACGAACAACTGGGCTGCGTTCGAGAAGGCGGAACCGGAATTCGCGGAGGCCGTCCGGGCCCGTTTCGCGCAGTACCCGCACCACGTCCTGGCCACCCTCCGCAAGGACGGCTCCCCTCGGGTGGCCGGTCTCAACGTCGACATCCGCGGCGGCGAACTGTGGCTCGGCATGATGCCGGGCTCGATGAAGGCCAAAGACCTCCAGCGCGACCCCCGCTTCGCCCTGCACACCAACCCCGGCGCGGGCGAGACGATGCCGGACGGGGACGTACGGGTCTCCGGGCGCGCGGTGGAGATCGTGGACCCGCCCGAGCTGCACCGGTACGCGGAGGAGACGGAGAGCCCGCACCCCTTCCACCTCTTCCACGCCGATCTGACGGAGGTGGTCCACATCGGCGTGGACGGCGAGGAACTGGTGATCCGGTCATGGACCCCGGCGCGCGGCCTGCGCACCATCCGCCGGGGCAATGACGACGAGCCGCCGCGCTAGGAGGCGCCGTACCAGGAGGGACCGCGTGAAGAGCCGCCGCGCGAGGGGCCGGCTAGCTGAGGGACAGGAGACCGCCGGCGTCGGCGCCGAAGACCGTCGGGTCGACGTCGAGCCGGTTGCGGTCGATGTTGATGGTGATCCCGCCGTACGAGGCGTTGTGGTCGCCGCGGAACTGGTGGACGCGACGCCGGCCCGGCCATTGGCGCGTGCCCGCGGGCAGTCCCATGTCGGCGTCGCTGACGGAGGCCGAGCCGTTCCAGCGGGCCACCCACAGCACGTCCGGCATGGACGCCGGGGCCTGGTGGTGGTGGGCGCTGAGCGCCTTGGCGCCGGAGCTCGCCGAGACGTAGGCGCCCGAGCGGTAGCGGAGCTCGTGCAGCCGCTCCGTCCAGGCGACCAGGTAGGAGACGACCGGGGCGTCCCAGGCGGCGCGGTCCGTGTAGTGCTCCAGGTCGTTGTAGAGCACCGTGCCCTCGGCCAGGCCCAGGGAGCGGGCCGCCTTCACCGCGCCCTCGGCGGCCGACCGGCCCTGCTGCCCGGCCGCGGCGGGGTCGGTGGACAGGCCGGTGGTGGCGCTGCGCCAGGGCTGCGGACCCACCCAGATCGGCATCACGTGCCAGCCCGCCTCGTCCTGCCGGCGCACCCAGTCGGCCGTGAGCTGCGGCTGGGCGCAGGCCCGGGCGCGGCCGCCGATGTAGACGCCGACCGCGCCGAAGGGGGACTCGGCCCGCCAGGTGTCCATCGCGCGCTGGGCCGGGGCGGTGCAGGCGTCGAAGCCCTCGCCCGTGAAGGGCTGTTGGGCGGTACGGGAACCCGCGAGGGCGGCGGCCGGCGCGGCTCCCGGGACCGGCGGAAGCACGGACGGCAGCACGGACGGAACGACGGACGGACGCACGGACAGCACGGACGGCACAGACAGCACGGACAGCACGGGCGACGGCATCGGGGTGATCGCTCCCGGGATGCCCGCGGCCACCGCAAGGCCCCGCGCCAGGATCCCTCGTACGGCGTCGGGCGCGGCCCCGTACGAAACGGTGGCCATGACCCCGGAGCGGCGCAGGGCGTACCGCAGCTCGTTGCTGTCGGGCCGGTCCGGGGCCTCGGGCAGGTCATCGGCGGAGTCCACCGCGACGGTCGGGATGTCGGCGCGCGGCGGGGCCCCGTCGAGGGGTTCCAGGTGCAGGGTGTCGGCGCGGGTGGCAACGGCGCGGCCGGCGGTGCAGTCGGTCTGGGTGCCGGCGTGGCCGAGGTAGAGGGTGGGCAGGTCGAGGCGCAGGCAGGCGCCTGGGTCGCGGTCGAGGTCGACGACCCTCCAGTCGGCGGGGACGGTGAGGCGCAGCCCTCGGTAGTCGACGCTCCGCCCGTCGGCGGTGGCGGCGGGCGAGGCGGGGATGAGCAGGGCGGCGCCGAGGAGACCGCACAGCAGGGTTCGGGTGGGGGCCATGGTGCCGATAGGTACCAGACGGCAGGGCCTGCCAACTGTACGAAGAAGCCCCGCAGATGGTCCGTACGGGCTACGGAGCCCGCTGGTCCCGGAAGGCGGGCAGGTCGAAGATCCGCTGCTTCCCCGCATCCTCCATGAGCTCGACGAGCGGCAGCGCCGGCTCCCACAGGTCCTTCTCGCCGACCTCCCGGACCAGCGCGTCGAGCTCGGCGTCGCCCAGCCCGGCGACGGCGCCCGCGATCACCTTGCGCGCCTCCTCGGGCAGGACACCGACCAGCGGCAGGAACTCCCCCCACAGGCCGGTCGCCACGACGGCGCTGACCGCTCCGGCCAGCACCTGCGGATCGCGCAGGGAGTCCAGGCGGGCCACGGCGAGCCGGTCGTCCTCGCCGAGCAGCGCGACGAGCGGAAGGAGCGACTCCCACAGCCCTTCGGTGTGCGTCACCCGCACGAGCGAATCGAGCGCCTGCGCGTCCAGCCGGGCGGTGATCTCGGCGATCCGTGTTCGCTGCTCGCCGGCGACCGTCCCGGCGACGGCGAGCGCCTCCTGCCAGAGCCCTCCGTCCGCGGCGGCGCGCACGACCGCCTGGAGCCGCTCGTCGCCCATGAGCTCCAGGATCCGCGGGAGCCGCTCGGGGAGGTCGACGTAGAATCCGGCGCGCAGTACGTCCGTGTCGCTGACCTGCTCCAGGATCCGCCCGAGCACCTGGTCCCGCAGGTGCCCGACGAACCGCCCCATGGTGAGGTGGTCGCGGTTCCCGGCGAGCACGACGGCGATCCGTACGACCAGCCCGTCGTCGAGGCGGTCCACGATTGCGGCGATCCTCCGCGGGTCGAGGTGGGCACAGGACTCGGCCGTGAACGACACCGGCAGCTTCTCGATGATGTCGGCGGCACGCGATGCGTCCAGCCGCCCGGCGACGGCGGCCGCCAACCGGGGACCCAGCGCTTTCTGCGAGATGGCCGCGGCCACCCCGGCCGGCACCAGCTTGGTCGCGGCGGCGATCCGGTCGAGCATCTCGGGCGCCCGGTCGAACAGCGCGGCGCTCGCCTGCTCCCGGAACCGCCGCACGTCCTCACTGGGCAGTCCCCGCAGAAACGCGAGTGCCTCCGGCTCCTCCCCCAGCAGCCGGGCGACCTTGTCCCCTTCCGCCCGGCTCGTCACGGCGCTCACCGGAACAGCACCTTGCGTACGGCCCCGCGCGCGAGCGCGGGCACCAGCTTGAGCGCGTCCTCGGCGGCCTCGTTCAGCCCGTCGGCCCGCCGCGCCCGCTCGGCCTTCACCGCCTCGGCCAGCCCCGCCAGCTCCTGCGGCGCGAGCCCGCCGAACGACCCGGGCGGCTCGACGCCTCCCAACTCCGCACTCAACCGGCCCAGTTCTTCCGTACTCACGGCGAGACCTCCCACGCAGAGACGACGGCTCGCCCCGAGCGTGCTGCCTCATTGACTAAGAGTCAATACCGCTCGGTAGCATCGAGCCGACCCTCCGCACCGCCGCACGCACCATGAAGACGTCCACCTCGTCCTGGACCTCGACGACGAACCCGTACCTCTCGTACAGGCCCTGCGCGGCGCTCCCCCGCAGCACGTTCAGCCGTACGGTCATCCCCTGCGCGTCCGCTCGCTCCAGCACCCCGCGCAGCACTCCGGAGCCGATCCCCTGCCCCTGGTACTCGGCCGCCAGGTAGAAGTGCTCCAACAGCAACCCGCCCTGGTCGGGCCGCACCGTGAAGCACCCCACCACCTGCCCGCCGACCACGAGGACGGACGAGTGCTCGACGGAGAACGAGTCCCGCAGCCGCCGGCGCACCCCGAGCTCGTCGTAGCGCCCGAGCCGCTCCAGATCCGCCCGCAAGACCTCGGCCCGCAACTCGGCGAGCACCTCGACGTCTCCCTCCCGGGGCGCCCTCACCTCGACCTCCACGGCCGCGACGGCCCGCGCGTACAACTCTTCCTGAAACTCCATGCCGCCGACCCTAGAACGACCCGCGACAACGCAAGCCAGGCGGCCCCGGCCCCCGCCGCCCCGCTCGGGGGCCGGCGGGCGCCGCGACGGTGAACGCTCAGCTCACCCTTGCGCCAGTTTGAAGCCGGCCCGAGCAGTCTTGCCCACGCCCTCGTCAAGCCTCACCCCGCACGCCACAGCGCCCGCCATCCCTGGTCGGGGACTTGGCGGGCGCTGTGTCAGAGTTCCGCACACCGTTGTACGGACCGTATGAGGGGTCCCCCGAGGGGGGTCTTACCGGTGGGACGGGCGCCGACCGCGCACCGACGGCCGGAGGCCGGCGCAGCCGGGTCGAAGCCCGGGAGGCCGACTGCGGCCGAGCGGTGCGAGCACGGCGTCGGAATCAGACGGTCAGGGAGCGGTCCGTCGGCTTGACCGGGTACGGGAGGGCGCTCGTGCCCGTCAGGAAGCGGTCCACGCCGCGGGCGGCCGAGCGGCCCTCCGCGATGGCCCAGACGATGAGCGACTGGCCGCGGCCCGCGTCACCGGCGACGAAGACGCCGTCCACGTTGGTCGCGTAGGAGGCGTCGCGCTCGATGTTGCCGCGGGCGTCCAGGGTCAGGCCGAACTGCTGGACCAGGCCGTTCTCCTGGTCCGTGCCCGTGAAGCCCATCGCGAGGGTGACCAGCTGCGCCGGGAGGACGCGCTCGGTGCCCGGCTTCTGGACGAGCTTGCCGTCGACGAACTCCACCTCGACCAGGTGCAGGGCCTTGACGTTGCCGTCCTCGTCGCCCTCGAAGTGGGTGGTGGAGACGGAGTAGACCCGCTCGCCGCCCTCCTCGTGCGCCGAGGTCACCTTGTACAGCATGGGGAACGTCGGCCACGGCTGCGAGGCGATCCGGTCCTCGGACGGCTTCGGCATGATCTCCAGCTGCGTGACCGAGGCCGCGCCCTGGCGGTGGGCGGTGCCCACGCAGTCCGCGCCCGTGTCACCGCCGCCGATGACGACCACGTGCTTGCCCTCGGCCGTGATGGGCGGCGCCAGGAAGTCGCCCTCCTGGACCTTGTTCGCGAGCGGGAGGTACTCCATCGCGAAGTGGATCCCGCGCAGTTCGCGCCCGGGCACCGGCAGGTCGCGGGAGACCGTGGCGCCGGCCGCGATGACGACCGCGTCGTACCGCTTGCGCAGCTGTACGGCGTCCAGGTCGCGGCCGATCTCCACGCCCGTGCGGAACTTGGTGCCCTCCGCGCGCATCTGCTCGATGCGGCGGTTGATGTGCACCTTCTCCATCTTGAACTCGGGGATGCCGTAGCGCAGGAGGCCGCCGACGCGGTCGGCGCGCTCGTACACGGCGACCGTGTGGCCGGCCCGCGTCAGCTGCTGGGCGGCGGCCAGGCCGGCCGGGCCGGAGCCGATGACGGCGACGGTCTTGCCGGACAGGCGCTCGGGCGGCTGCGGGGTGACGTCGCCGTTGTCCCACGCCTTGTCGATGATCGAGACTTCGACGTTCTTGATCGTGACAGCCGGCTGGTTGATGCCGAGGACGCACGCGGACTCACACGGAGCGGGGCACAGGCGGCCCGTGAACTCCGGGAAGTTGTTCGTGGCGTGGAGGCGCTCGGAGGCGGCCGTCCAGTCCTCGCGGTACGCGAAGTCGTTCCACTCCGGGATGAGGTTGCCGAGCGGGCACCCGTTGTGGCAGAACGGGATGCCGCAGTCCATGCAGCGGCCGGCCTGCTTGCTGATGATCGGGAGCAGCGAGCCCGGGACGTAGACCTCGTTCCAGTCCTTCAGCCGTTCGGCGACGGGACGGGTGCAGGCGGTCTCGCGCGGGGTGGTGAGGAAGCCCTTCGGGTCAGCCATTGGTCGCCGCCTCCATCATCTTCTCGGTCGTCTCGGATTCCGAGAGTCCGGCCAGCTCAGCGGCGTCCTTGGCGGCGAGCACTGCCTTGTACGTGGTCGGGATGATCTTGCTGAAGCGGTCCACGGCGACGGACCAGTCGGCCAGGAGCTTCGCGGCCACGGTCGAGCCGGTCTCCTCCTCGTGGCGGCGCACCACATCGTGCAGCCACTGCTTGTCGGCGTCGGACAGGGCTTCGACCGCACCCGCGTTGCCGACGTTGACGTTCTCCGCGGCGAGGTCGATGACGTACGCGACGCCGCCCGACATGCCCGCCGCGAAGTTGCGGCCCGTCTCGCCCAGGACGACCGCCTGGCCGCCGGTCATGTACTCGCAGCCGTGGTCGCCCACGCCCTCCGAGACGACCAGCGCGCCCGAGTTGCGGACGCAGAAGCGCTCGCCGGTGCGGCCGCGCAGGAACATCTCGCCGCCGGTGGCGCCGTAGCCGATGGTGTTGCCGGCGATGGTCGAGTACTCGGCGAGGTGGTCGGCGCCGCGGTCGGGGCGGACCACGATCCGGCCGCCGGAGAGGCCCTTGCCGACGTAGTCGTTGGCGTCGCCCTCGAGCCGCAGGGTGATGCCGCGCGGAACGAAGGCGCCGAAGGACTGGCCGGCCGAACCGGTGAAGGTCAGGTCGATCGTGTCGTCGGGCAGGCCGGCGCCACCGAACTTCTTGGTGACCTCGTGGCCGAGCATGGTGCCGACGGTCCGGTTGATGTTGCGGATCGCGAGCTGGGCGCGGACCGGCTGGGCGTCCTCGGCGGTGGCAGCGTTCAGCGCGTCGGCGGCGAGCTCGATCAGCTCGTTGTCGAGTGCCTTCTCCAGACCGTGGTCCTGCTCGATCAGGGCGTGGCGGACCGCGCCCTCGGGCAGCTCGGGCACGTAGAAGAGGGGCTCCAGGTCGAGTCCCTGCGCCTTCCAGTGCGTGACGGCCTTGGTCGTGTCGAGCAGCTCGGCGTGGCCGACGGCCTCTTCGAGCGTACGGAAGCCCAGCTCGGCGAGGAGCTCGCGCACCTCCTCCGCGATGAACTCGAAGAAGTTCACGACGAATTCGGGCTTGCCGGAGAAACGGTCGCGCAGGACCGGGTTCTGGGTGGCGATGCCGACCGGGCAGGTGTCCAGGTGGCAGACGCGCATCATGACGCAGCCGGAGACGACGAGGGGCGCGGTCGCGAAACCGAACTCCTCGGCGCCGAGCAGCGCGGCGATGACCACGTCGCGGCCGGTCTTGAGCTGGCCGTCCGTCTGGACGACGATCCGGTCGCGCAGGCCGTTGAGCAGCAGGGTCTGCTGGGTTTCGGCCAGGCCGAGCTCCCAGGGGCCGCCCGCGTGCTTGAGCGAGGTGAGCGGGGAGGCGCCCGTACCGCCGTCGTGGCCGGAGATGAGGACGACGTCCGCGTGGGCCTTGGAGACACCCGCGGCGACGGTGCCGACACCGACCTCCGACACCAGCTTCACGTGGATGCGAGCGGCCGGGTTGGCGTTCTTGAGGTCGTGGATCAGCTGAGCCAGGTCCTCGATGGAGTAGATGTCGTGGTGCGGCGGCGGGGAGATCAGGCCGACACCCGGGGTGGAGTGCCGGGTCTTGGCGACCCACGGGTAGACCTTGTGGCCGGGCAGCTGGCCGCCCTCGCCGGGCTTGGCACCCTGCGCCATCTTGATCTGGATGTCGTCCGCGTTGACCAGGTACTCGCTCGTGACACCGAAGCGGCCGGAGGCGACCTGCTTGATGGAGGAGCGGCGCGCCGGGTCGTACAGGCGGTCCGGGTCCTCGCCGCCCTCACCGGTGTTGGACTTGCCGCCCAGCTGGTTCATGGCGATGGCGAGGGTCTCGTGCGCCTCCTTGGAGATGGAGCCGTACGACATGGCGCCGGTGGAGAAGCGCTTGACGATGTCGGCGACCGGCTCGACCTCGTCGATGGAGAGGGAGGGACGGTCCTCGGACTTGAAGCCGAAGAGCCCGCGCAGCGTCATCAGGCGCTCGGACTGCTCGTTCACCCGGTCCGTGTACTGCTTGAAGATGTCGTACCGGCGGTTGCGGGTGGCGTGCTGGAGGCGGAAGACCGTCTCGGGGTCGAACAGGTGCGGCTCGCCCTCGCGGCGCCACTGGTACTCGCCGCCGATCTCCAGTGCGCGGTGCGTGGCCGCGATGCCGGAGGCCGGGTACGCCTTGGCATGGCGCGCGGCCACCTCCGTGGCGATGACGTCCAGGCCGGCGCCGCCGATCTTGGTGGCGGTGCCGTTGAAGTAGGTGTCGACGAAGTCGTCGTTCAGGCCGACGGCCTCGAAGACCTGGGCGCCGCGGTAGGAGGCGACGGTGGAGATGCCCATCTTGGACATGACCTTCAGGACGCCCTTGCCGAGCGCGTAGATCAGGTTCTTGATGGCCTGCTCCGGCTCCAGGCCGGAGAGGAAGGTACCGGCGCGCAGGAGGTCCTCGACGGACTCCATGGCGAGGTACGGGTTGACCGCGGCCGCGCCGTAGCCGATGAGCAGCGCGACGTGGTGGACCTCGCGGACGTCACCGGCCTCGACCAGCAGACCCACCTGGGTGCGCTGCTTGGTGGCGATGAGGTGGTGGTGCACCGCGGAGGTGAGCAGCAGCGACGGGATCGGCGCGTGCTCGGCGTCCGAGTGGCGGTCCGACAGGACGATCAGGCGGGCGCCGTTCGCGATCGCCGCGTCGGCCTCGGCGCGGATCTCTTCGATCCGGGCGGCCAGCGCCTCGCCGCCGCCGGAGACCCGGTAGAGGCCCGACAGCGTGGCGGCCTTCATGCCCGGCATGTCGCCGTCGGCGTTGATGTGGATGAGCTTGGCCAGCTCGTCGTTGTCGATCACCGGGAAGGGCAGGGTGACGCTGCGGCAGGACGCGGCGTTCGGGTCCAGCAGGTTGCCCTGCGGGCCCACCGAGGACAGCAGCGAGGTGACGAGCTCCTCGCGGATGGCGTCCAGCGGCGGGTTGGTGACCTGCGCGAAGAGCTGCGTGAAGTAGTCGAAGAGCAGCCGGGGGCGCTCGGACAGGGCCGCGATCGGGGAGTCCGTACCCATGGAGCCGAGGGGCTCGCCGCCGGTACGGGCCATCGGCGCGAGGATGACGCGCAGCTCTTCCTCGGTGTAGCCGAAGGTCTGCTGGCGGCGGGTGACCGAGGCGTGGGTGTGGACGATGTGCTCGCGCTCGGGGAGGTCCTCGAGCTCGATCTCGCCGGTCTCCAGCCACTCGGCGTACGGCGCCGCGCCGGCCAGCTCGGCCTTGATCTCTTCGTCCTCGATGATCCGCTTCTGGGCGGTGTCGACGAGGAACATCTTGCCGGGCTGCAGGCGGCCCTTGCGGACGACCTTGGCCGGGTCGATGTCGAGCACGCCGACCTCGGAGCCGAGCACGACGAGGCCGTCGTCGGTGACCCAGTAGCGGCCGGGGCGCAGACCGTTGCGGTCGAGGACCGCGCCGACCTGGGTGCCGTCGGTGAAGGTGACGCAGGCGGGGCCGTCCCAGGGCTCCATCTGCGTGGAGTGGTACTTGTAGAACGCGCGGCGGGCCGGGTCCATGGAGGTGTGGTTCTCCCACGCCTCCGGGATCATCATCAGCACGCTGTGCGGGAGCGACCGGCCGCCGAGGTGGAGCAGCTCCAGGACCTCGTCGAAAGAGGCCGAGTCGGAGGCGTCCGGGGTGCAGATCGGGAAGATCCGCTCCAGCGCGCCCTCGCCGAAGGCGTCCGTGGCCAGCTGGGACTCGCGGGCCTTCATCCAGTTGCGGTTGCCCTTGACCGTGTTGATCTCGCCGTTGTGCGCGACGAAGCGGTACGGGTGGGCGAGCGGCCAGGAGGGGAAGGTGTTCGTCGAGAACCGCGAGTGGACCAGGGCCAGCGTCGACGCGAAGCGGCGGTCGGAGAGGTCGGGGAAGAAGGGCTCCAGCTGGCCGGTGGTCAGCATGCCCTTGTAGACGATCGTGCGGGCGGAGAGCGACGGGAAGTACACCCCGGCCTCACGCTCGGCGCGCTTGCGCAGCACGAAGGCCTTGCGGTCCAGCTCGATGCCGCTCGTCCCTCCGCCGGTGACGAAGAGCTGCGAGAAGGCCGGCATGGTGGCGCGGGCGCCGTTGCCGAGCAGGTCCGGGGTGACCGGGACCTCGCGCCAGCCGAGGACCGTCAGGTTCTCCTCGGCTGCGATCGCCTCGATCTGCGCGACGGCCTGTGCGGAGCCGTCGGCAGGGAGGAAGGCGATGCCGACGGCGTACGCGCCGGCCTCGGGGAGGTCGAAACCGGCCACCTCGCGCAGGAACGCGTCCGGCACCTGGCAGAGGATTCCGGCGCCGTCGCCCGAATCCGGCTCGGAGCCGGTGGCACCACGGTGCTCGAGGTTCCGCAATACGGTCAGCGCCTGCTCGACCAGCGTGTGGCTGGCCTCGCCGCTGAGGTTGGCCACAAAGCCGACGCCACAGGCGTCGTGCTCGTTGCGAGGGTCGTACATGCCCTGCTGGGCGGGGCGACCGTCCATGGGCGACCAGGCGGTGTTGCTGAGGCCGGTCGCGGAGTGCGTGGATGCGGAACGCATCGGCTCTCCCGTCGTCGTCGTGGCATATGTGCATAGCCGAGGGACGACGTTGGCCCTCTGCGAAATTTCGTGCAGATTACATGATGACGACAATCCCGAGAAGCGGATACGTCATTCCAGCATGCGGACTGTACGAGGCGGAAATGAGCGGAAAAGAGGGGACTTTTCGCAGACGCTCACGTGCGAATCTGGGCGAGCGGGGCGAAGGTCCCGAGCATGAGCAGGCGGGCGTCATTGCCCGCGAGGTACCGGCCCGGCCGCGAGCCGGGGGGTCCTGGTCTGATTCCCGGCGGACACCGAATCGAAACCGCCGAGTAACGGACTACTTATGTTGCGCTCTGCATAGTGTCTCACTCCCGGCCCGGTCAGCCTATGGCTGCGCCGATCCAGGTTCCCAGGATGTACGTCACACCCGCCGCCGCGCCACCCAGGACGAGCTGGCGCAGCCCGCTGTACCACCAGGACCGGGCGGTGACCCGGGCGACGACCGCACCGCAGGCGAAGAGCCCGACCAGCGCCAGCAGCACCGCCGGCCACAGGGAGGTGGCCCCGAGCAGGTACGGCAGTACGGGGAGCAGCGCGCCCAGCGCGAAGGAACCGAAGGACGAGACCGCGGCGACCAGCGGCGAGGGCAGGTCGTCGGGGTCGATCCCGAGCTCCTCGCGGGCGTGGATCTCCAGCGCCTGCTCCGGGTCGCGGGACAGCTGCATGGCGACCTCGCGGGCCAGGGCCGGCTCGACGCCGCGCGAGACGTACAGCTCGGCCAGCTCCTCCATCTCGTCGACGGGGTGCTTGCGCAACTGCTGACGCTCTACGTCGAGTTCGGCGAGGACCAGCTCGCGCTGCGAGGCGACGGAGGTGTACTCGCCGGCCGCCATCGAGAAGGCGCCGGCCGCCAGGCCCGCCAGGCCCGTGATCGCGACGACGGGCGGGGCGACGGCCCCGCCCGCCACGCCGGTCATCAGGGCGAGGTTGGAGACGAGCCCGTCCATCGCACCGAAGACGGCCGGCCGCAGCCATCCACCATTGACGTCGCGGTGGGTGTGGTTGTCGCGGTGGGCGGTGTGCAGTGGTGCTTCGATGTCGATGATGGACATGCGGCGTATCTCCCCTTTTGCGCGAACGGACCTCATGAGGCTTCCCGTTCCCCCTGAACACCTCGAAACTACGCACGATTTCGGCCGCCCGCCAGCAAGGAAGGCCGTACTTACCTGCGGTTTTGCGGGTCGGCGACCGGGTGACGAGGGCGCGTGCGGGGTGTTTCGCGACGAGCGACAAACCACATGCCATGGCACAAATCCCCCAAGGGCTCATCATGAGTCCCATCAAGTGGAGAGGCGCGCCATGGAGCTGATTGCATCCAATCCGCAGGTCCTCCTCGAACGGGCCAGGGGCGCTCTTCTGGGACTGGCGGTGGGCGACGCGCTGGGCGCCCCCGCGGAGAACATGAAGCCGTCGGAGATCCGGGCCAAGTGGGGCCGTATCGAGGGCTTCGTCTCGGAGGACCCGGCGGGCACGGACGACACCGAGTACGCGATCTTCTCCGGCCTGCTGCTGGCCCGCCACGGGTCGGCGCTCGCCGTGTCCCACGTGGAACGGGCGTGGCACCACTGGATCGCGGACCTGGACGAGGGCCCCTTCCGCGGCGCGGGCTTCTCCGAGCGCGGCACCCTCGAAAACCTCCGCCGGGGCCTGGCGGCCCCCATCTCGGCCCAGCACCGGCACGCCTGGTCGGACGGCCTGGCGATGCGGGCCGCGCCGTTCGGCGTCTTCGCGGCCGGGCGGCCGGCGGAAGCGGCGCGGCTCGTCGCCATCGACGGCTGCGTCAGCCACGACGGCGAGGGCATCTACGGCGGCCAGGCGGTCGCGGCCGGCGTGGCGGTGGCCATGGCGGGCGGCAGCCCCGCCTCCGTCATCTCGGCGGCCGTGTCGGTCATCCCCTCGGACTCCTGGACGGCCCGCTCCCTGCGCCGGGCGGTGACCGCCGCCCCGCGCGGCGAACGGGCGGTCCGCTCGGCGGTCGTGATCGGCGGCTACCCGTGGACGGACCTGGCCCCGGAGGCGGTGGGCCTCGCCTTCGGAGCCTTCGCCGCCTCGGCGGGCGACTTCTCCGCCTCGGTCCTCATGGCGGTCAACATGGGCCGCGACGCGGACACCACGGCGGCGGTGGCGGGCGCGCTGTCCGGCGCGATGTCGGGCGCGGCGGCGATCCCCGCCGCCTGGGCGTCGGCGATCGGCCCGGTGCGCGGCAGCTGCCTCCCCTCGATGCGGGGCTACCACGTCCTGGACATCGCGGACCTCCTCACCCCGGAATACGAGGCGCCGCGATGACCCCGTCCCCGTCCCCGTACGCCCCGGACCCGTCGGCGTCCCCCACCTCCTCGGGCACCCCCCGCCCCACCGCCGCCCCGCCCCCGGCGCACCCGGCGGACCCGGCGGACCCGGCAGGAGGCCGGGCCGCACACCCGCCTGCCCTGCCGGTCCCGGGCGGCCGGCCCGAGCGCCCGCAGCCGGCCCCGACGCCCCGGGCGGCACGCACCGCCCCGGCCGAACGGAGGTCCGGGGGCGTGCCCGCACTGGCGGAAAGAGGCGGGCCGGCGGAAACGGCCCCACCCGACGCCGCCCCACCCCCTGCCGCCCCACCCCCCGCCGCCCCATCCCCCGCCGCGCCACCCGACACCGCACCCCCGGAGCCCCGTACCGCCTGGGCCGGCCCGGAAACCGCAACCGCACAAACGGCCCCCGCCGAGCCCCGTACCGCCCCGCGACCGCCCGCGCAGGCCGACGCCCCCACCGTCTGGGCGGAGCCCGGGACCGGGCCCGGGGACGTTGCCGCCGAGCCCCCCGCAGGGGCCCGGCGGATCGAGGGGCTTCTCCTCGGCCTCGCCGCAGGCGACGCCGCCGGGTGGCCCGCGGCCCGCCACCGCGCCAGCCGGATGCCCGAGTGGACCCGGCGCCTCACCCGTGAGCTCGACACCTTCGCCGAGCAGAACGCCACCACCACCCTCCCCGTCCCGATCGCCCTCAACCAGCCCCCCGAGCCCCTGCGCCTCGGGCCGTCCGACGACGCCGAGTGGGCCGCCTTCGTCGCCGAGTCCGTTCTCACCGCCGCGGGCGTGCTGCTCAGCGACCTCTCCCGGTCCCGCCGCATGCGCGCGGCCATCGACCTGGCGTGGAACGCCCTCGCCTCCGAGGTCGCGGCGGCAGCGGAACGCGCGCCCGAGGTCGAGTCCGCCGTACTCCCCCTCCGTGCCCGGATCTCCGTCCGCGCCGGCCTCGGCAATCTCGCCGCCGGCCTGCGCCCGCCGGCCACCGGCCACGACAACCCGCACTACTTCGACGACGCCGCCTGCATCCGCGCCTGCGTCCTCGCCGTCGTCCACCCCGGCGACCCCGGCGCGGCGGCGGACCTCGCCGAGTTCGACGCCCGCTACACCCAGGACGGCGACGGCGTCCACGGCGCCCGCGCCATGGCCGCCGCCATCGCGACCGCCCTCGCCGGCGCGGACGTCGACGCCGCCGTCGACGCGGCCCTCGGCCAGCTTCCCGAGGCCACCGAGATCGGCCGCAACGCCCGCCACGCCGTCAAGCTCGCCCGCGCGGCCCGAGGCGGCGGCGCCTTCGCCATCGTCCCGACCCTCGAACACGAGATCGTCGACCACGTCTACAGCTACGGAATCGCCGCCGCCGAGACCGTCCCCGTGGCCCTCGCCCTCGCGACCGCCGCCCGCGGCAAGGTGACCGGGGCCGTCCCGGCCGCCGCCTGCCTGTCCCGCGTCGCGGACTCCGCCCCCGCCCTCGCCGGCGCCCTCACCGGCGCGCTCGGCGGCGGCGACTCGATCCCTGCCGCCTGGCGCGAGGCCTGCCGCACCCTCTCGGGCTGCGCCCTTCCCCGCCTCGCCGGCACCGACCTCGTGGAACTCGCCGCGCTTCTCGCGCGTACGGAGCTCACCTCACCCAAGACCCAGGGGATGATTCGGACATGACGCTCACGTTGGAGGACCGGGCCTCAGGCGCTCTCGTCGGAGCCGCCGTCGGCGACGCGCTCGGCGGCCCGGTGGAGGGCTGGTCCCCGGACCAGATCGTGGAACGGCACGGCGGCCGCGTGCACGGCATCGTCGGCCCGTGGTACGAGAACTGGCGCACGGCCCGCCCCATCGCCCCGTACCACAAGGGCGACGGGCACGTCACGGACGACACCTTGATGACGCACGCGCTGGTACGGGTCTACGAGGCCGTACGGGACCACCTGGACGCCTACGCGATCGCCGAGCACCTGGTCCCCGATCTGATGAACAACCCGCGCTGGATCCCTGAACTGGAGGCGGAGGCCCTACCGTTGCAGCGGATCTTCCTCGCCGAGAAGTGGATCGTGACCAGGCTGCACTACGCACACGCCGACCCGCGCGAGGCCGGCAGCGGCAACATCGTCAACTGCGGTGCGGCGATGTACATGGCGCCGGTCGGCATCGCCAACGCGGGCAATCCGGCGGGCGCGTACGCGGAGGCGCTGGACGTCGCCGGCGCGCACCAGTCCTCGTACGGGCGGGAGGCCGCGGGTGTCTTCGCGGCGGCGGTGGCGGCCGCGTGCCTCCCGGGAGCGACGGCCGCCTCGGTGGTGGACACGGCCCTGTCCCTGGCCAAGGACGGCACGCGCGAGGCGATCTCCGCCGTCTGCGAAGTGGCCTACCGGCACCGGGACTTCGAGTCCGCGCTGGTTCCGCTCCGGGCGGCGGTGGCCCCGTACGACTCGGTCGGCCCGGACTACCGCAAACCCTCGCTGGATGCCCGGCGCCCGTCCCGGCTGCACGCGATCGAGGAGCTGCCGATCGCGCTCGGAATGCTGATCGTCGCGGACGGGGCGTACGAGACCTCCGTCCTGGGAGCGGTCAACTACGGCCGGGACTGCGACTCCATCGCCACCATGGCGGGGGCGATCGCCGGGGCGCTGGGCGGCGAGAGCGTGGTGCCCGCGGCCTGGGCCAAGCAGGTCGCCGAGGCCAGCCGCCTCGACCTGCACGCCCCCGCCGGGGCGCTGGCCGCCGTGGCCCGGGAGATCTTCGCCCGCGACCGGTCCCGCCGCCGCGCCCACGAGGCGGCCTTCGCGTCGATCTCCTCGCCCCGATGACGGCCCCCTCGAAGCCGGACCCGCCGGACCGTCCGCCGCCGTCCGCGCCCGGCCCGGCAACGGCGTTCCCGTCCGGGACCGACCCTCGGCCGCCCACCGGCGCCGACGACCTGGTCCGGCTCACCTGGGCGCAGCCCGAGGACCTCATCGGCCACGAGCTGCGCCAGGCGACCGAAGACGGCCGGGACCCGGAGGCCGTCCGGCGGGCCTGGCTGGCGGCGGGCGGGCACCCGGCGCCCGAGCGGGCCGGGGCCTCCCCCGCACCGGCGCCGCCGGAACTCCGTGCCCTGGCCGGGCGCCTGCTGGACGAACTCGCCCGGCTCCCCTCCCCCGGAGCCGCCGACGAGCCCGAGTCGTGGGCGGCCATCCAGGCCGCCTGGCCCCGGCCGGGCCGGCACCCGGCGGAGCCGCACACCGACACCGCGGGAAGGAGCGTGAGGGACGCACCCCGCCCGGCGAAGCCCCGGCTTCCGCGCCCGCCGGCCGAGGCCGCGCCCGGCGCCGCGGCTCCCGCGCGCGCGGACGCCCGTACGGCAGGTCCAAGCCATGACGCCCCGGCACGGACACCGGCACCGGCACCGGCACCGGCCGCCCATGGCCCCGCCCAGCCCGAGGATCCGGGACCCCCCGACCGAGCCCCGGCCGGCCACCCCCTCGGCCTCCGGCAGGCCATGCCCCGCCCGGAGCAGCCGGGGCATGGCGGCCCCGGCTCCGCCGCGACCGCCGTCCGCCCCGCACAGCGCGGAGCCGCCCGCTCGCTCCCGGCAGGCCGTGCGTACGGCCGGGACCCGCGCCTGCTCCCCCGGCTGGAAGCCTCATGGCTGGGCCGCGCCGCGGGCTGCCTCCTCGGCAAGCCCGTGGAGAAGCTCCCCCTGGCCGGCATCCGCGCCCTCGCCCGGGCCGCCGGCAACTGGCCGCTGGGCGACTGGTTCACCGCCCGGCGCGTCCCGCCCGAGCTGCTGGCCGCGTACCCCTGGAACCGCCGCTCCGCCCCCACCTCACTCGCCGAGAACATCGACGGCATGCCCGAGGACGACGACCTCAACTACCCCCTCCTCGATCTGCTCCTCCTCCAGCGGCACGGCAAGGGCTTCACCACCGCCGACGTCGGCCGTCTGTGGCTCGGCGAACTGCCCGCCGGGCGGACCTTCACCGCCGAGCGCGTCGCGTACCGCAACCTCCTCCTCGGGCTGGAGCCACCCGCCACCGCCACCCACCACAACCCGTTCCGCGAGTGGATCGGCGCCCTCATCCGCGCCGACGTCCACGGCTGGACCCACCCCGGCGAGCCGGCCGCCGCCGCGGCCCAGGCGTACCGGGACGCGGCCCTCACCCACACCGGCAACGGCCTGTACGCCGCCCTCTTCACCGCCGCCGCCATCGCCGAGGCCGCTACCGGCCGGGCCGACGTCCACGCCGCGCTCCGGGCCGGACTGACGGTCGTACCGCCCCGCTCGCGCCTCGCCGAGGCGGTCCGCTTCGGGATCCGGGCGGCGGTCGAGGAGGAGGACTTCGACCGTGTCGTCGACCGGCTGCACGAGCGCTACGGGCACTACCACTGGGTGCACGCCGTCCCCAACACCGCCCTGATCGCCGCCGCCCTCACCCACGCCGACGGCGACTTCACCCACTCCATCTGCCGGGCGGTCTCCGGCGGTTGGGACACCGACTCCAACGGGGCCACCGCGGGCTCGCTCGCCGGGCTGCTCGCCGGGTCGCCGGAGAACCTCCCGCACCGCTGGACCGCACCCCTCAAGAACCGCCTCGCCACCACCGTCCCCGGCTTCGACGGCATCGGTTTCGACACCCTCGCTCACCTCACCGCACAGGAGGCAGCACGCTCATGACGGCCATCGCCGTGCTCGGCAGTACGAACATGGACCTCGTCGCCTACGTCCCCAAGGCCCCCCGGCGCGGGGAGACCGTCACCGGCCGCGCGTTTCGCACCGTGCCCGGCGGCAAGGGCGCCAACCAGGCCGTCGCCGCCGCCCGCTGCGGCGGGGAGGTGGTGATGATCGGCGCGGTCGGCGCCGACGAGTTCGGCGTACGGCTGCGCTCCGCGCTCACCGCGGCCGGGGTCGAGACGGCGGCCCTGCGTACCGTCGAGGGCGCCAGCGGCACCGCGCACATCACCGTGGACGACGAGGGCGGCAACAGCATCATCGTCATCCCGGGTGCCAACGCCCACGTCACCGGCCTGGAGGCGGGCGACGATTCCCGGATCGCGGCCGCCGACTCGCTCCTCCTCCAGCTGGAGCTGCCCATGGCGGCCGTCCTGGCCGGAGCCCGAGCCGCTCGCACGCACGGCGTCCGTACGGTCCTCACTCCGGCTCCCGCCCAGCCGCTGCCCGCCGAACTCCTCGCCGCCACCGACCTCCTGGTCCCGAACGAGCACGAGGCGGCCGCCCTCACCGGTCTCACCGACCCGTACCAGGCCGCCGCGGCCCTGCTCCGGGACGTGCCCGAAGTGGTCATCACGCTGGGCGCGGCCGGGGCGCTGTACGCGGCTCGCGGGCGGGAGCCGCTGACCGTACCCGCACCCCGGGTCCGGGCCGTGGACACCACCGCGGCCGGGGACACCTTCGTCGGCGCCCTCGCCGTGGCCCTCGGGGAGGGACGTCCCATCGCGCACGCCCTGGGCTGGGCCTCGGCCGCGGCCGCACTCTCCGTCCAGCGGCCGGGCGCCCAGGACTCGATGCCGACCCGCGCCGAGACGGACGCGCTCGCGTCGGCCGGGCGGGAGGGGGGACCTGCGCCGGCCCCACGGGCGGGCACCGGCTCCGGAGCCGCTTCGTGACACCCGCCGACGCGGCGGCGGGGGCCGGCGCTCGGGGCCCGAACCGGGCGAACCCCCCGGCCGGAGCCGGACCCGCGCCCGCCCCCAATCCCGCCCCACCCTCCGGACCCCTGGAAGGGCTCCGCGTCCTCGATCTCGCCACCCTCTTCGCCGGACCGCTCGCCGCCACCCTGCTCGGCGACTTCGGCGCCGAGGTCGTCAAGGTGGAGCACCCCGAACGCCCCGATCCCTCCCGCGGCCACGGCCCGGCCAAGGACGGCGTCGGCCTGTGGTGGAAGCTGCTCGGCCGGAACAAGCGGACCATGACCCTCGATCTGTCCACATCCGGCGGCCGGGACACCCTGCTGCGGCTGGCCGCCACCGCCGACGTGGTCATCGAGAACTTCCGCCCCGGCACCCTGGAGAGGTGGGGCCTCGGCTGGCCCGAGCTGTCCGCCGCCAACCCGCGCCTGATCCTGACCCGCGTCACGGCCTTCGGCCAGCAGGGCCCGTACGCCGGCCGTCCCGGGTTCGGCACCCTGGCCGAGGCCATGAGCGGCTTCGCCGCGATCACCGGGGAGCCGGACGGGCCGCCGACCCTGCCGCCCTTCGGGCTCGCGGACTCGATCGCCGCACTGACCACCGCGTACGCCGTGATGACCGCGCTCGCCGGCCGCGACCGCACCGGGCACGGGCAGGTAGTGGACCTGGCCATCATCGAGCCGATCCTCACCGTGCTGGGCCCGCACCCGCTCTGGTACGACCAGCTCGGCTACGTCCAGCCCCGCACCGGCAACCGCTCCACCAACAACGCCCCCCGCAACACCTACCGCAGCGCGGACGGTCGCTGGCTGGCGGTCTCCACCTCGGCCCAGTCCATCGCGGAGCGGGTCATGCGGCTGGTCGGACGGCCGGAGCTGATCGCCGAGCCGTGGTTCGCGAACGGCACCGGGCGGGCCGCCCACGCACCCGTCCTGGACGAGGCCGTCGGCGGCTGGATCGCCCGGCACAAGGCGGAGGAGGTCATCGCCGCCTTCGAGGAGGCGCAGGCGGCGGTGGCACAGGTCTACGACGTCCGGGACGTGATGGCCGATCCGCAGTACGCGGCCCTGGACACGGTGACGGAGATCGAGGACCCGGAGCTCGGCCCGCTCCGGATGCAGAACGTCCTCTTCCGGCTCTCCGAGACCCCGGGCGGGATCCGCTGGGCCGGCCGCCCGCACGGCGCGGACACCGAGCAGGTCCTGACCGAACTGGGCCTGGACGAGGCCGAGAT
This sequence comes from Streptomyces sp. NPDC003038, assembly GCF_040611115.1. Classification (NCBI taxonomy): domain Bacteria; kingdom Bacillati; phylum Actinomycetota; class Actinomycetes; order Kitasatosporales; family Streptomycetaceae; genus Streptomyces; species Streptomyces sp. NPDC003038. The sequence continues at coordinate 18,990 of NZ_JBEXNN010000009.1, read as the reverse complement.
CGCCGCGCTCCGGACCGAGGGGGCGGTGTGATCCTGACCTGGCTGTACGCACCGGGCGACCGCCCGGAAGTGGTGGCCAAGGCCCTGCGCAGCGGGGCGGACGCCGTCATCGTCGACTTGGAGGACGCGGTTCCGTGCTCCCGCAAGGAGTTCGCCCGCGCCGCCACCGTCGCGCTGCTCACCGAGCGGCCCCCGGTCCCCGTCCACGTCCGTGTCAACGCGCTCGACTCCCCGTGGGGCGGCGCCGACCTCAGCGCCCTCGCCGGGCTGCACGGCCTGGCCGGGCTGCGGCTGCCCAAGATCAGCGCCCCGGAGCAGATCGCCACCGTCGCCGACCGCACCGGCGGTGTGAGCCTCCATGCCCTGCTGGAATCCGCGCTGGGCGTGGAGCGCGCGTACGAGATCGCCCGCGCCCACCCCGCCCTGCGCGGGCTCTCCCTCGGCGAGGCGGATCTCCGGGCCGACCTGGGCATCAGCGGGGAGGCGGGCCTGGACTGGTCCCGCTGCCGGGTGGTGGTGGCGGCCCGGGCGGCCGGGCTCGTGCCCCCGGCGCAGTCGGTGTTCCCGGACATCCGGGACGTGGAGGCGCTGGCCGCCTCCTGTGCCCGCGGCCGGGCGCTCGGATTTCTCGGCCGGGCGGCGATCCATCCCCGCCAGCTCCCGGTGATCGAGGCGGCCTATCTGCCGGCGCCGGCGGAGGTGACGGCCGCCGAGGAGATCCTCGCGGCCGCCCGCGCCACCCCGGGCGCGCTGGCCCTGCCCGACGGCCGGTTCGTGGATCCGGCCGTCGTGGCGGCGGCGCACCGCACTCTGGCGCTGGCGGAGCGGGTGACCATGCGGTGAGCGCCGACCGGCCGGGCCGGTCACGGGCGCCGACGCGAAGCCGCCGGCCCAGCGGCAGATGCCCGTGACGCGGGCGTACCGGCAGACGTCGCCGCGTCGTCTCCGACCGTGCGGGTGGCTGGCCCCGGGCGGGCGGGTGGCTGGCCCCGGGCGGGCGGGTGGCTGGCCCCGGGCGTGCGGAGGGGGCGCCGCGTCGCGCGGCGCCCCCTCCGGACCCGGTCCGGTCAGCTCTTCTCGGCCTCCGCGGGCGCGTCCCCGGCCGGTTCCGCCTTGCGCAGGCTCGCCTTGACGGCGGAGTCCGCGGGCTCGGCCTTCCCGGCAACGTCCGGCTTCGCCTCGGTGGCCGTCTTCGCGCCGCCCTCCGGCTCCGCCGCACCCGCAGCCGCGTCGGCCACGCCGTCCTTCGGCTCCGACGCGGGCCTGTCCGGTTCGACGACCTCTTCGCGGCCCGGCCGCAGCTTCGCGGACAGCACCAGGTAGACGACGGCCAGCACGAAGACGACGATCGAGGTCCAGACGTTCAGCCGCAGGCCCAGGATGTGGTGCGCCTCGTCGACCCGCATGTATTCGATCCACCCGCGGCCGACGCAGTACGCGGCGACGTACAGGGCGAAGGCCCGTCCGTGGCCGAGCTTGAAGCGGCGGTCGGCCCAGATCACCAGTGCGGCGACGCCGATGCACCACAGCGACTCGTACAGGAAGGTCGGGTGGTAGGTGCCTTCGACCCGGTTCGGGCCTTCGCTGATCTTCACCGCCCAGGGCAGGTCGGTGGCCCGGCCGTAGAGCTCCTGGTTGAACCAGTTGCCCCAGCGTCCGCAGGCCTGGGCCAGCGCGATGCCGGGGGCCAGGGCGTCCGCCCAGGCCGGCAGCGGGATACCGCGCCGCCGGCAGCCGATCCACGCGCCCACCGCGCCCACCGCGATCGCGCCCCAGATGCCGAGGCCGCCCTCCCAGATCTTGAAGGCGTCGACCCAGTTGCGGCCCTCGCCGAAGTAGAGCTGGTAGTCGGTGATCACGTGGTAGAGGCGACCGCCGACAAGGCCGAACGGCACCGCCCACACGGCGATGTCCGCGACCGTGCCCGGCTTCCCGCCGCGCGCGATCCAGCGCTTGTTGCCGAGCCAGACAGCGACGAAGACGCCGATGATGATGCAGAACGCGTAGCCGCGCAGCGGGATCGGTCCGAGATGGATCACGCCGGTCGAGGGGCTGGGGATGTAAGCAATGTCCATGGCAGGGCTGACGCTACCCTGCCGGGCGGTGCGGACCGCAACCCGCCCGGCAAGCCGAAACCAAATCCACACATGACCCAGGCGTGACCCAGGCGTGTCCCTCAGTCCTCTGAGGTCCCCTTCGACACCGCCTTCGACCCGGTCGTCGACGATGCCTTCGGGGTGCCCGACGGCGAGCCCGAGCCCGCAGCGCCCGCTCCGGAGCCGGAGCCGGAGCCGGAGTCCGAGCCGGAGTCCGAGCGGCCCGAAGCCGAGCGCGTGGCCGACGCGGACGCGGACGCCTTGGACGCCGTCGCCTTCGGGGCTCCGGCCGCGCTGCCGCCGCCGGAGCCCTTGGCCGCGGCCTCCACCTGCTCCTTCAGCTTCTGCGGGGTCAGCGGATTCGCCTGGTCGGAGAAGATGTCCTTGCCGTTCAGCAGCACGGTCGGCGTCCCCCGGAAGTTCCCGGCCCGGAACGCCTCGTGCACCTTGCCCACCCAGCTGTTGTGCGTGCCGTCCTCGACGCACGAGCGGAAGGCGGGCGTGTCCAGCCCGTCCACCGTGCCCGCCAGCTCCAGCAGCCTGGCGTTCTTGCCGTAGGCGTCGTCGACCTCCTCCGGCTGGTTCTGGAAGAGCACGTCGTGGTAGGCCGGGAACTTGCCGGCGTCCTGCGCGCAGGCCGCCGCGTTCGCGCTCTTCAGCGAGCCGCTGCCGCCCATGTTCCCGTCGATGAGGGCGACCAGGTGGTAGTCCACCTTGAGCAGTCCCTTGTCCACCAGCTCGTGGATGGTGGCTCTGTAGTTGTCCTCGAAGGCCTTGCAGGCCGGGCAGCGGAAGTCCTCCCACACGGTCAGCGTGGACTTGGCGTCGCTCTTGCCGGTCTGGATGGCGAGGGCGTCCTTGCCGGCGGCCCCGGAGGGGGCCACCACCGGACCGCCCTTGGCTGAGCCGCCGTTCTTGCCGGTGTTCGCCGCGATCAGGCCGACGACGGCGGCCAGGCCGAGTACGCCGACCACCGCCGCCGACACGATGAGGGTCCGCCGTCGCTTGTCCCGGGCCTTCTGCCGCTCGCGCTCCTCGAGGAGTCGCTCCCGGGCCGATCGTTTCGTCGCATCGCGGTTCGCACCGTCGTTCTTCTCGCTCACGTTCGGCCAAACGAAGCGGGGAGGCACTCGCGTGCCTCCCCGCTCCCACTTCCACTCGATCGGGCTACAGAACCCGCCGTGGAGCCGCTCCGCGTCAGCTCCTGCGTACGCCTTCCGCAAGTTCGCCCGCAAGCGCCTGTACGGCTGCCAGCCCGGCCGGCAGGTCGGGCGCGTCCAGGAGCAGCTTCACGAAGGCCGAGCCGACGATCACTCCGTCGGCGAATCCCGCGACCTCCTTGGCCTGGCCGGCGTTGGAGACCCCCAGGCCGACGCAGACCGGCAGCTCGGTCGTGGCGCGGGTGCGCCGCACCAGGTCCTGGGCCTGGGTGCCGACCGACGCGCGGGTGCCGGTGACTCCCATGAGGGAGGCGGCGTAGACGAAGCCGGATCCGGCCGCCGTGATGGTGGCCAGGCGCTCGTCCTTGCTGCTGGGGGCCACGACGAAGACGGTCGCCAGACCGTGCTTGCGCGCGTGCTCCCGCCACAGCGCGGACTCCTGGACCGGCAGGTCGGGCAGGATGCAGCCGGCGCCGCCCGCCTGCGCCAGCTCGGCGGTGAACCGCTCGACGCCGTAGCGGTCGATGGGGTTCCAGTACGTCATGACCAGGATCGGGGCCCCGGTCGCCTCGTGCGCCTCGCGGACCGTACGGATGACGTCGGCGATCCTGACGCCGCCGCGCAGGGCGATGTCATCGGCCGTCTGGATGACCGGGCCGTCCAGCACCGGGTCGCTGTGCGGGAGCCCGATCTCGACGATGTCCGCGCCGCCCGCGATGACGGCCTTGGCCGCCTCGATGGCGCCGTCCACGGTCGGGAAGCCCGCCGGGAGGTAGGCGACCAGAGCGGCGCGGTTCTCGGACTTCGCCTTGGCCAGGGTCGCGCTCAGCAGCTCGACGTTCCCGGTGGCGGTGGTGGCGCTCACTTGTCGTCCCCCTCGGCGAACTCGTTCTCGGCGACTTCCCCGTCGGTGTCGTACAGCCCGAAGTAGCGGGCGGCCGTGTCCATGTCCTTGTCGCCGCGGCCGGACAGGTTGACCACGATCAGGCCGTCCTTGCCCAGTTCCTTGCCCAGGTCGAGCGCTCCCGCGAGGGCGTGCGCCGACTCGATCGCCGGGATGATCCCCTCGGTACGGGAGAGCAGGCGCAGGGCCTGCATCGCCGCGTCGTCGGTGATCGCGCGGTACTCGCCGCGGCCGGAGTCCTTGAGGTAGGAGTGCTCCGGGCCGATGCCCGGGTAGTCCAGGCCGGCCGAGATCGAGTACGGCTCGGTGATCTGGCCCTCCTCGTCCTGGAGGACGTACGACCGGGAGCCGTGCAGGATCCCGGGCTCGCCCGCGGTCAGCGTGGCCGCGTGCTCGCCGGTCTCGACGCCGTGCCCGGCGGGCTCGAAGCCGACGAGGCGGACGTCCGCGTCCGGGATGAAGGCGTGGAAGAGGCCGATGGCGTTGGAGCCGCCGCCGACGCAGGCCGCGACGGCGTCGGGCAGCCGGCCGGCGCGTTCCAGGATCTGGCGGCGGGCCTCGACGCCGATGACGCGGTGGAAGTCGCGGACCATGGCGGGGAAGGGGTGCGGACCGGCGACCGTACCGAAGAGGTAGTGCGTCCGGTCCACGTTGGCGACCCAGTCGCGGAACGCCTCGTTGATGGCGTCCTTGAGGGTCCGCGAGCCGGACTTCACCGCGATGACCTCGGCGCCCAGCATGCGCATCCGGGCCACGTTAAGCGCCTGGCGCCGGGTGTCGATCTCGCCCATGTAGATCGTGCAGTCGAGGCCGAAGAGCGCGCAGGCGGTGGCGGTCGCGACGCCGTGCTGGCCGGCGCCGGTCTCGGCGATGACCCGGGTCTTGCCCATGCGCTTGGTGAGCAGTGCCTGGCCCAGCACGTTGTTGATCTTGTGCGAGCCGGTGTGGTTGAGGTCTTCGCGCTTGAGGAAGATCCGCGCGTTGCCGGCGTGCTCGGCGAAGCGGGGCACCTCGGTGAGGGCGCTGGGCCGGCCGGTGTAGTGGACCATGAGCTCATTGAGCTCGGCCGCGAAGGCCGGGTCGGTCTTGGCCTTCTCGTACTCGACGGCGACCTCGTCCACGGCGGCGACGAGCGCCTCCGGGATGAACTTGCCGCCGAAGTCGCCGAAGTAACCCTCGGCGTTGGGGACGTGACCGTCCGGGTCCGGAATGAAGAACTCGCTGGACATGTCCAGTGCTCCTACGGGGTGCGAGATGCGGCGGGTTGGTTTTCACCGTATTGCGCCGTCCGCCCGCGACGCGCGCTCCCCGCCGGGGGGCATCGTGCGTACGGTACGGAGCGGCCCGCGCCCGGAGCCGTCAGGCCCGGGCGGCAGGCCGTACGGGAGCGCCGCGCGGCATCCACCGCGTGGCATTCCTCGTTACAGCGCGCCTCCGCGACGCCATCGCATGCCGTTGACCTGACCGGGCTCGGAGCCGATCACGTACCGGACCCGCCGCCCGTGCACACGCCGGGCCGGGGCGCGGCAGCCGCGGGGGCGGCAGCCGCGCGCCAGCGGCGCGTGCGCCGTCGGCACGCCGACCGGGCCGCGTCGGCCGGGTCGGGTGCGGACGGAGGGGCGGCCAGGGAGTGTCGTCAAAGTAGCGTCGGCCGCCCGAAGGGCGGGCCCCACCAGCCAGACGGGACTTTGACGACACTCCCTAGGGGCCATGGGACGGGTCAGCTCCGTCCGTGGCGCAGGGCGGGGTGGGCGCCGGCGGCGACGAGGTCGGCCACGGCCGACTTCGGGTCGCGTCCGGTGACCAGGGACTCCCCGACGAGGACGGCGTCGGCGCCCTCGTTCGCGTAGGCGATGAGGTCGTGCGGCCCTCGGATGCCGGATTCGGCGACCTTGACGATGTGGGCCGGGATCTCGGGGACGACGCGCTCGAAGGTGGAGCGGTCGACCTTGAGGTCCTTGAGGTTGCGGGCGTTGACGCCGATGATCTTGGCACCGGCGGCGACCGCGCGCTCGACCTCCTCCTCGTCGTGGACCTCGACGAGCGGGGTGAGGCCGATGGACTCGGCCCGCTCGATGAGGGAGACGAGGGCCTCTTGTTCCAGGGCCGCGACGATCAGCAGCACGAGGTCGGCGCCGTAGGCGCGGGCCTCCCACAGCTGGTACGCCGTGACGATGAAGTCCTTGCGCAGGATCGGGATGTCCACGCGGGCGCGGACGGCCTCCAGGTCGGCCAGCGAGCCGCCGAATCGGCGCTGCTCGGTGAGGACGGAGATGACCGCCGCACCGCCCGCCTCGTAGTCGGCGGCGAGCCCGGCCGGATCGGCGATCGCGGCCAGCGCGCCCTTGGACGGGCTGGAACGCTTGACCTCGCAGATCACCTTGACGCTGTCGCCGCGTAGGGCGGCGACGCCGTCTTTGGCCTGGGGCGCCTTGGCGGCACGCTCCTTGAGCTCGTCGAGGCTCACGCGGGCCTGCCGTTCGGCAAGGTCTTCGCGGACCCCTTCGATGATCTCGTCGAGCACACTCACGCGAGCGGCCCCCTTCCGGGTCGATGACGGTCGGCCGCCTTGCAGACACGTACAACTGCAAGGTCAGCAATCAAATGGTATCCGCAGGAGGCGTTGCCCTCCGCACGCGGTTGACGCCGTCCCAGTAACTGGACATTCGGAATATGGGCTTCATGCGGGCTTCACCGGGGCCCTCAGGGCGCCAGCGCGGAGCCGAATGGCAGATTCCGGATCACCACGAAAACCAGCGCGACGGCGCCGATTCCCCACCAGTACAGCGGCTTCAGGGCGAGCCGCGGGGGCGGCCCGCCACGGAAGGCCCGCACCAGCCACAGGACCATGAAGACGGCGAAGACGAAATAGCCGGCGACCGCGAGGGCATTTGCCCCGAAAGCTGTAGCGAGATCGCCGTGGGCGAACGCGTGTGCGCTGCGCAGGCCGCCGCAGCCGGGGCACAGGATCCTGGTCAGGCTCAGCAGCGGGCAGACGGGGTAGTGGCCGGGTTCGTTGGGGTCCACGGTGCCCACGTACGCGAAGGCCGAGGCGGCCGCGGCGAGGGTGAGCGCCGGCGCGGCGAGCCGCCGGGCCCGGGAGCGCCGTACCGCGGACGCCGGCGCTCGCGCCGGTCCGGCCTGCTGCGGCCACGGGGGCCGGTCGGGCCCTTCGGACCGTTCGGGCCGGTCGCGCCCTTCGGGCTGTTCTCGCGCCGTCGGCGGCACGACATCGGGGGTGCGGGAAGCGTCCACCCGCTGATTCTCTCCGGTCATGACAAAAGGCGCAGCCCGACCGGGCCGCGCCTTTCGGCTGCGCTGATGCGACCGCGCCGACCGCGCCGACCGCACTCAGACCTTGGCGGGGGTCTTGCGGGCGGCGATGACCTCGGCCAGGTCCTTGTGGGCGGGCTTCGGCGCGCCCATGCCCGCGGCCTTCATCGCCATGCCGACGACACCGCCCAGGGCGACGACGACGAGACCGGCCCAGAAACCGAGCGGGTTCGCCAGCACCATGAAGGCGCCGGAGATGCAGAAACCGATGAAGGCGATGAAGACACCGGTCCAGGCGGCCTTGGTGTGTCCGTGGTCTGTGCCCGCCATGAGTTGCTCCTCGTTGCTCTGTCGCACGTGCTGTGTCGAATGCTCGGTGGCCATTGTCCCGCACCGGGCAGGGTCGCCGTCCAGGGGGGTCGGCTCTGCGGCCGGGTCGGGGACCGGGTCAGCGGGTCGGATCCTCGCCGCGGTCCAGAGCCTTCCACAGATCTTCCGGCCGGTCCGGATCCACCGCCGCGACCGTACGCCTCCGGGGGCTGCCGTCACGCTCGTACCGGCCGCCCATCGCGGGCCAGCCGCGGCCGAACCACAGGGCCAGCAGTCCGGCGGCCAGGATCAGGATGCCGCCGGCGGCCGTGACGTACGGCCACGCCGTATGGCTCAGTCCCGCCACCCGCGCCGCGGTGTCCGCCGTCGTACGGGCGGCCTCCGCGTCCAGCGCACGGCGGTCGTCGGCGGCGAAGAGAGCGGCCAGCGCCGCACCCAGGCCGCTCAGCGCGAGCAGCCCGGACACCAGCAGCCGGCCCCTGCCGCGGACGGCGAAGACGGCGACCAGCGCGGCGAGCCCCACGATGGCCAGCGCGGCGGGGAGCCCGGTGACGGCCCGCCCGTCCGCGGTCAGGGGCAGCGCACCGCCTCCGACGGCGGCGGTGCCCCGGGCCCAGGTCCGGCCGGAGGCGAGCAGGACGACGGTGGCTCCGAGCGCGCCGAGCAGGAGGGCGACGGCCACACTGCGGCGGCCGCCGCGGCTCTCCGGGCTCTCGTGGCTCTCGGACGCGGCATCGGGACGGGGCGGGGGTGCGGCACTCACGCACCCCACTATCCCCTACGCCCTCAAGAGCCGTGGAGGCGGTTCGCCGCTGCCACGGCGCGCAGCACCGCGGCCGCCTTGTTGCGGCACTCGTCGTCCTCCAGCTGCGGCACGGAGTCGGCGACGACCCCCGCGCCGGCCTGCACGTACGCCGTACCGTCGCGCAGCAGCGCGGTGCGGATGGCGATGGCCGTGTCGGAGTCCCCGGCGAAGTCGAGATAGCCCACGCAGCCGCCGTACAGGCCGCGCCGGGAGGGCTCCAGCTCCTCGATGATCTGCATGGCGCGGGGCTTGGGCGCGCCGGAAAGGGTGCCGGCCGGGAAGCAGGCGGTGAGCACGTCGAAGGCGGTCTTCCCTTCGGCGACCTTCCCGGTGACCGTGGAGACGATGTGCATGACGTGCGAGTACCGCTCGATGCTCATGAAGTCGACGACCTCGACGGAGCCGGGCTCGCAGACCCGCCCGAGGTCGTTGCGGCCCAGGTCGACGAGCATCAGGTGCTCGGCGCGCTCCTTGGGGTCGGCGAGCAGTTCCTCGGCGAGGTCGTGGTCCTCCTGCGGGGTGGCGCCGCGGTGCCGGGTGCCGGCGATGGGGTGGACCATGGCCCGCCCGTCCTCGACCTTGACCAGGGCCTCGGGGCTCGACCCGACCACGTCGAAGCCGTTCTCGAAGCGGAAGAGGTACATGTACGGGGACGGGTTGGTGGCCCGCAGCACCCGGTAGACGTCCAGCGCGGAGGCGTGGCAGGGGGTCTCGAACCGCTGTGAGGGCACCACCTGGAAGGCCTCGCCGGCCCGGATCCGCTCCTTGATGTCCTCGACGGCGGCCTGGTACTTCTCGCCGCCCCACAGCGCGGAGACCGTGCCGTCGGCGAAGCCCGGCGGCTCGGAGGCCGGCAGCGGGGCGGGCTGGTAGGGGGCCGGCCGCGCGAGGTCGGCCTCCATGGCGTCGAGCCGCCGGACGGCGTCCGCGTACGCCTCGTCGACCCCGGAGTCCAGGTCGTTGTGGTTGATCGCGTTGGCGATCAGCTGGACGGTGCCGTCCCAGTGGTCCAGGACCGCCAGGTCGGAGGCGAGCAGCATGGTCAGCTCGGGCAGCTGGAGGTCGTCGGTGCCGTGCTCGCCGATGCGCTCCAGGCGGCGCACGATGTCGTAGCCGAGGTAGCCGACCATGCCGCCGGTGAAGGGCGGCAGGGCCCCGCCCAGAAGGTCGGCCAGGTCGCGGGGGGTGTGCAGGGCCTCGACGGTCGCGCGCAGGGCTTCGAGCGGGTCGCCGTCGGTGGGCACGCCGACGGGCGGGGTGCCGATCCAGTGCGCCTGGCCCTCCCGGACCGTCAGGGTCGAGTCGCTGCGTACGCCGACGAAGGAGTAGCGGGACCATGAGCGGCCGTTCTCGGCGGATTCCAGCAGGAAGGTGCCGGGGCGTTCGGCGGCCAGCTTGCGGTAGAGCCCGACGGGGGTGTCCCCGTCGGCCAGCAGCTTGCGGCTCACGGGGATGACGCGGCGGTCGGCCGCGAGCTTGCGGAACGTCTCAAGATCCATGGCGTGGGACCCTACCTATTCGGCGGACTGGCCGGGCGCGGCGGCGAGGGGCAGGACGTCGGCGTCGAAGCAGGTCCGGGCGCCGGTGTGGCAGGCGGCCCCGACCTGGTTGACCTTGACGAGCACGGTGTCGGCGTCGCAGTCGAGGGCGACGGACTTCACGTGCTGGAAGTGACCGGAAGTGTCCCCCTTGACCCAGTACTCCTGGCGGCTGCGGGACCAGTAGGTGCAGCGGCCGGTGGTCAGGGTGCGGTGCAGGGCCTCGTCATCCATCCAGCCCAGCATGAGCACCTCACCGGTGTCGTACTGCTGGGCGATGGCCGGTACCAGGCCGTCGGCGGAGCGCTTGAGGCGCGCGGCGATGGCGGGGTCGAGGTTGCCGGAGCGGGGGGACGTACTCATGCGGCCATTGTGCCGGGCGGGAGCGGTGACCACGGGCCCCTGTCCGCCTGATGAGCAGGCGGACGGCGTCTTCCGGCCGTAGGCTGGCCCGTATGTCTACCCATGCGAAGCGTGAACGCCTGCTGCTGGCGGACCTGTTGGAGGCGGCCGGACCGGAGGCGCCGACGCTGTGCGACAACTGGACGACGCGGGAGCTGGCGGCCCACGTGGTCGTCCGCGAGAGCCGGCCGGACGCGGCGGGCGGTCTGCTGCTCAACGTGCTGAAGGCCCGGCTGGACAAGGTGATGGAGGAGTACACCGCCAAGCCGTACGAGGAACTGATCCGGCTGATCCGGACCGGCCCGCCGAAGATGTCCGTGTACGCGCTGAAGCAGATCGACGAGGCGGCGAACGCGGTGGAGTTCTACGTCCACTCCGAGGACGTGCGGCGGGCCCAGCCGGACTGGTCGCCGCGGGAGCTGGACCCGGTCTTCTCGGACGCGCTGTGGTCCCGGCTGGAGAAACTGGCCCGCCTGACGGGCCGACGCTCACCGGTGGGCCTGGTGCTGCGCCGGCCGGACGGCCAGACGGCGGTGGCGCACAAGGGGACGCCGGTGGTGACGGTGACCGGGGAGCCGGGTGAGCTGATGCTGTTCTGCTTCGGCCGCCAGGACGCTGTCGCTGTGACGCTGGACGGGGACAAGGACGCGGTGGCCCGCCTGGCCACGGCGAAACTGGGCATCTGACGGATCCCCGCACCTCAGCCTCGCCGGCGTTCGAGGCGCGAGTCCGGGCGGCGCCCGGTGCCCGGCGGAGCCGGGATCCCTGGGGCTCCGCCCCAGACCCCGCGCCTCAAACGCCGGCGAGGCCGAGGGCCCGCCGACGGGGCTGAGGGCCGGGGGCGGTCAGCGGACGGGGTGGCCCGCCTCGCGCAGGGCGGCCTTGACCTCGGAGATCCGCAGGTCGCCGAAGTGGAACACCGACGCCGCGAGCACCGCGTCGGCGCCCGCCGCGATCGCCGGCGGGAAGTGCGCGAGCTCGCCCGCACCGCCCGAGGCGATCACCGGGACCGTGACGTGCTTGCGCACGGCCGCGATCATCTCGGTGTCGTAGCCGTCCTTCGTGCCGTCCGCGTCCATCGAGTTCAACAGGATTTCCCCGGCGCCCAGTTCGGCCGCCCGGTGCGCCCACTCGACGGCGTCGATGCCGGTGCCGACACGGCCGCCGTGCGTGGTGACCTCGAAGGAGCCCGTGGCCGTGCGGCGCGCGTCGACGGACAGGACGAGGACCTGGCGGCCGAAGCGTTCCGCGATCTCCTGGATGAGCTCGGGGCGCGCGATGGCGGCGGTGTTCACGCCCACCTTGTCCGCGCCCGCGCGCAGCAGCTTGTCCACGTCGTCCGCGGTGCGGACGCCGCCGCCCACGGTCAGCGGGATGAAGACCTGCTCGGCGGTCCTGCGCACCACGTCGTAGGTGGTCTCGCGGTTGCCCGAGGACGCCGTGATGTCGAGGAAGGTCAGCTCGTCGGCGCCCTCGGCGTCGTACAGCTTCGCCATCTCCACCGGGTCGCCGGCGTCGCGCAGGTTCTGGAAGTTGACGCCCTTGACGACGCGGCCGTTGTCCACGTCCAGGCAGGGGATCACCCTTACGGCCAGGGTCATGCTGATTCTCCCGGTTCGGCGCGGAAGGCTTCGACCTCGACCTCGACGACCATGCCGGGGCCGACGAAGCCTGAGACGATGATCATGGATGCGGCGGGGCGGACCGCGTCGAACAGCTCCTTGTGGGCGCGGCCCACGTCGTCCACGTCCCGGGCGTGCGTGAGGTACATCCGGGTACGGACCACGTGCTCCGGGCCGAGCCCGGCCTGTTCCAGCGCCTTGAAGGCGACGCCGAAGGCCGTGATCGCCTGCTCGTACGGGCCGCCGCCCTCGGCCGCGGTGCAGCCGGAGACGAGGACGAGTCCGTTCGGGAGCTGGACGGCACGGGAGTAGCCGATGACGTCCTCGTAGGGGCCGCCGGAGGAGATGCGGCGTACCGCGTCGGACGAGCTCATGCGGAGACCGCCTCCAGCGCCTCTTCCAGGGTGAAGGCCTTGGCGTACAGGGCCTTGCCGACGATCGCGCCCTCGACGCCCAGCGGCACCAGCTCGGACAGTGCTCGCAGGTCGTCCAGCGAGGAGATGCCGCCGGAGGCCACGACGGGCCGGTCGGTGGCGGCGCAGACGTTCCGCAGCAGTTCCAGGTTGGGGCCGGTCAGCGTGCCGTCCTTGCCGATGTCGGTGACGACGTACCGGGCGCAGCCCTCGGAGTCCAGGCGCGCGAGGGTTTCGTACAGGTCGCCGCCCTCGCTCGTCCAGCCCCGGCCCTTGAGGGTGGTGCCCCGCACGTCGAGGCCGACCGCGATCCGGTCGCCGTGCTCGGCGATGGCCTTGGCCGCCCACTCGGGGGTCTCCAGGGCCGCCGTGCCCAGGTTGACGCGGGTGCAGCCGGTGGCGAGGGCCGCGGCGAGCGAGGCGTCGTCGCGGATGCCGCCGGACAGTTCGACCTTGATGTCCATGGCGCGGGTGATCTCGGCGATCACGGCGCGGTTGTCGCCGGTACCGAAGGCGGCGTCCAGATCGACCAGGTGCAGCCACTCGGCACCGGAGCGCTGCCAGGCGAGGGCCGCCTCCAGCGGGGAGCCGTAGGAGGTCTCGCTGCCGGACACCCCGTGCACGAGGCGGACGGCCTGTCCGTCGCGGACGTCGACCGCGGGCAGGAGCTCAAGTGTGCGTGCGGTCATCACAGGGTCTCGATCCAGTTGGTGAGGAGCTGGGCGCCGGCGTCGCCGGACTTCTCGGGGTGGAACTGGGTGGCCCACAGGGCACCGTTCTCCACCGCCGCGACGAAGCGCTGGCCGTGAGTGGCCCAGGTGACCTTGGGAGGACGGATCAGCGGGTTGGTGACCTCCAGGGTCCACTCGCGCGCCGCGTAGGAGTGCACGAAGTAGAACCGGGCGTCGTCGTCCAGGCCGGCGAAGGCCTGGCTGTCGGACGGGGCCTGGACCGTGTTCCAGCCCATGTGGGGGACGATCGGGGCCTTGAGCGGGCCGACCGTGCCGGGCCACTCGTCGAGACCTGAAGTCTCCACGCCGTGCTCGATGCCGCGTTCGAAGAGGATCTGCATGCCGACGCAGATGCCCATGACCGGGCGGCCGCCGGAGAGCCGGCGGCCGATGATCCAGTCGCCGCGGACGTCCTTGAGCCCCTGCATGCAGGCGGAGAAGGCGCCGACGCCGGGGACGAGGAGTCCGTCGGCGTCCATGGCCTTGTCGTAGTCACGGGTGATCTCGACGTCCGCGCCGACGCGTGCGAGGGCGCGCTCGGCGGAGCGGACGTTGCCGAAGCCGTAGTCGAAGACCACGACGGTCTTGTTTGCGCTCATTCCCAGATCCCTCGAATCCGCAGGACTCCGGCGAGCAGACACATCGCGGAGCCGATGGCGAGCAGCACGACGACCGACTTGGGCATCTGCTGCTTCTGGAAGGAGTAGACGCCGCCGGCCAGGAAGAGGCCGAGGACGATGAGGATGGTGTTCAGGCCGGTCACGGCTAGAGGGCGCCCTTCGTGGAGGGCAGGATGCCGGCCGCGCGCGGGTCGAGCTCCGCGGCATAGCGCAGGGCGCGGGCGAGGGCCTTGAACTGGCACTCCACGATGTGGTGGGCGTTGCGGCCGTACGGGACGTGGATGTGCAGCGCGATCTGGGCCTGCGCGACGAAGGACTCGAAGATGTGCCGCGTCATCGTCGTGTCGTACGAGCCGATCATCGGCGCCATGTTCTCGGGCTCGGTGTGCACGAGGTAGGGGCGGCCGGACAGGTCGACGGTCACCTGGGCGAGGGACTCGTCGAGGGGCACGGTGCAGTTGCCGAAGCGGTAGATGCCCACCTTGTCGCCGAGCGCCTGCTTGAAGGCGGCGCCGAGCGCGAGGGCGGTGTCCTCGATGGTGTGGTGGGTGTCGATGTGCAGGTCGCCGTCGGTCTTGACCGTGAGGTCGAAGAGGCCGTGGCGGCCGAGCTGGTCGAGCATGTGGTCGAAGAAGCCCACACCCGTGGACACTGCGACGTCGCCCCTGCCGTCGAGGTTTATCTCGACGACGACCGAGGTCTCCTTCGTGGTCCGTTCGACCCGTCCGATGCGGCTCATGCGTGCTGCTCCTTCTTCAGTGCGCGAACCGCTTCCAGGAACGCGTCGTTCTCGGCCGGGGTGCCCGCGGTGACCCGCAGCCAGCCCGGTACGCCGTTGTCCCGGACCAGGACACCCTGGTCGAGGAGCTTCTGCCAGGCGGTGTGGGAGTCCGCGAACTTCCCGAACTGGACGAAGTTCGCGTCGGAGTCGGTGACCTCGCAGCCGATGGCCCGCAGCTCGGTGACGAGGCGGTCCCGCTCGGCCTTGAGCTGCTCGACGTAGCCGAGCAGGGTGTCGGTGTGCTCCAGGGCGGCCAGTGCGGTCGCCTGGGTGACGGCCGACAGGTGGTACGGCAGGCGCACCAGCTGGACGGCGTCGACCACGGCGGGGTGGGCGGCCAGGTAGCCGAGGCGCAGGCCGGCGGCGCCGAAGGCCTTGGACATGGTCCGGGAGATCACCAGATTCGGCCGGCCCTCGATGAGGGGCAGCAGCGAGTCCCGGTGGCTGAACTCGACGTACGCCTCGTCCACGACGACGAGGGACGGCTTGGCCGCCTGGGCCGCCTCGTAGAGGGCGAGGACGGTCTCCGCCTCGACCGCGGTGCCCGTGGGGTTGTTGGGGGAGGTGATGAAGACGACGTCCGGCGCGTTCTCTGCGATAGCCCGCTCGGCCGCCTCGACGTCGATCGTGAAGTCGGGTCGGCGCGGGCCGGAGATCCAGCCGGTGCCGGTGCCGCGGGCGATCAGGCCGTGCATCGAGTACGAGGGCTCGAAGCCGATCGCCGTCCGGCCGGGCCCGCCGAAGGTCTGCAGCAGCTGCTGGATGACCTCGTTGGAACCGTTGGCCGCCCATACGTTCTCCCGCGCGACCGGGTGCTTGCCCGTACGGGTCAGGTAGGCGGCGAGCTCGGTCCGCAGCTCGACCGCGTCCCGGTCGGGGTAGCGGTTGAGGGTGCGGGCCGCGTCGGCGACGCGCTCGGCGATGCGCCGCACGAGGGGCTCGGGCAGCTCGTACGGGTTCTCGTTGGTGTTCAGCTGGACGGGCACGTCGAGCTGCGGGGCGCCGTACGGGGTCTTGCCGCGCAGTTCGTCCCGGATGGGGAGATCGTCAATGCCGATGGTGCCGGTCATGACTGTGGAACCCTCCACCCACTGGGCTGACCTTGGTCGCCTCCGGCACTGTGCTCGTCTTGTTCGCCTCCGGCACTGTGCTCGTCTTGTTCGCCTCCGGCGAAACGCGCCTTCACTGCGGCGCCGTGCGCCGGCAGGTCCTCGGCCTCGGCCAGCGTGACCACGTGGTGGGCGACCTCGGCGAGTGCGTCGCGCGTGTAGTCGACGATGTGGATGCCGCGCAGGAACGACTGCACGGACAGGCCGGAGGAGTGGCAGGCGCAGCCGCCGGTGGGCAGCACGTGGTTCGAGCCGGCGCAGTAGTCGCCGAGCGAGACGGGGGCCCAGGGGCCGACGAAGATCGCTCCGGCGTTGCGGACCCGGGCGGCCCAGACGGCGGCGTCGGCGGTCTGGATCTCCAGGTGCTCGGCGCCGTAGGCGTCGACGACCTTGAGCCCGTCCTCCAGGCTGTCGACCAGCACGATCGCGGACTGGCGGCCGGCGAGGGCCGGCTTGATCCGGTCCTCGATGTGCTTGGAGGCCGCGACCTGCGGCTCCAGCTCCTTCTCGACGGCGGCAGCGAGCTCGGCGGAGTCCGTGACGAGGACGGCCGCGGCCAGCGGGTCGTGCTCGGCCTGGCTGATCAGGTCGGCGGCGACGTGCACCGGGTCGGCCGTGGAGTCCGCGAGGACCGCGATCTCGGTCGGGCCGGCCTCGGTGTCGATGCCGATCTTGCCGGTGAAGTAGCGCTTGGCGGCGGCGACCCAGATGTTGCCGGGGCCGGTCACCATGTTCGCGGGCAGGCACTCCTCGGTCCCGTACGCGAACATCGCGACGGCCTGGGCGCCACCGGCCGCGTACACCTCGTCGACACCCAGCAAGGCGCAGGCGGCGAGGATCGTGGGGTGCGGAAGGCCGTCGAATTCGACCTGCGGCGGGGACGCGAGCGCGATCGACTCGACGCCGGCCTCCTGCGCCGGTACGACGTTCATCACCACGGAGGACGGGTACACCGAGCGGCCGCCCGGGGCGTACAGCCCCACGCGCTCCACCGGAACCCACTTCTCGGTCACCGTGCCGCCCGGGACCACCTGGGTGGTGTGCTCGGTGCGGCGCTGGTTGCGGTGGACGATCCGGGCGCGCCGGATCGACTCCTCCAGGGCGGCGCGGACGGCCGGGTCCAGCTGCTCCAGGGCGGCCGCGATGGCCTCCACGGGCACCCGTACCTGCGAGAGCTCGACACCGTCGAACTTCTGCGCGTATTCGATCAGCGCCGCCGTGCCACGATGATGGACGTCCTCGCAGATGGGCCGCACCTTCTCCAGGGCAGCTTCTACGTCGAACTCGGCACGGGGCAGCAGATCGCGCAGGGCGCCGCCCTCGGGGAGGGCGTCACCGCGCAGGTCGATACGAGAGATCACGCCACAATTCTCTCAGACCGGCTCGCGGCACCGTTCCCCTGTATCACTGGCTGATACGAGCCCCGGCTGTCACACCCGCCCGTTAGCGTTCCCTTACACGCAGCACACAGCGGAGGGGGGCCGCCATGACCGAGGCACGCGCGGACGGGGAACCGGCGGATCTCACCGGTCCCGAGCGCCGGATGTGGAACGCCTACCGCACGGGCAGCGTCTGCGACCTCAGTGCCCGCGCCGCCGACCGTGACGATCCGCACAGTGACCGGGCGTGGGGGCCCGAGCGCGGCGTCCGCGCCCAGATCGTGGCCCTGCTGCTGCTCCACGGGCCGCCGCCCGTCCCGGGCCGGGTGGCCTCGCTCAAGCTGCGCGGCGTACGGATCACCGGGCGGCTCGACCTGTCCGGCGGCACGGTGACGCCGTATGTGGAGCTCCAGTCCTGCCGCTTCGACAGCGAGGTACAGCTGTCCGAAGCCCGCTTCGGCACGCTGCGCCTGGTCAACTGCGCGATTCCCCGGCTGGACGCGGCCCGCCTGCACACCGAGGGGGATCTGCACCTGCCGCGCTGCCGGGTGGCCCGGGGCATCCGGCTGACCGACGCGCAGATCGGCACCGACCTGCTGATCAGCCAGGCCGTGGTGCAGCGCGACACCAAGGGCCGGGCGATCGCCGCCGACGGGATGTCGGTCGCACAGGACTTCCAGGGCGAGCTGCTGGAGACGTACGGCGAGGTGAGCCTGCGGGGCGCGAAGGTCGGCGTGTCGATGAACCTGCGCGGGGCCCGCCTGCGCAACGCGTACGGACGGTACGCCCTGAACGCCCCGCAGCTGACCGTCGAGCGGACCTTGTACCTGACCTCGATCGCCCTGGACTACGTCCCCGGCGGCTCCGGCTCCTCCACTCCCCCGTACGGGCTGGGCCAGACGCCGACGCGCGGACAGCGGGCGCAGCGCTTCGAGTGCCGGGGCGGGCTGCGGCTGGACGACGGGCGCTTCGGCGACGCCGTCGACTTCTACGGCTCGCGGTTCCTGCTCACCGCCGAGCAGGAGATATCCCTGCGCCGGATCCAGACGCCCGAGTTCCGCTTCGTGGGCGAGCGGCCGGAGCACGGTCGCGTGGTGGTGTCCGGGGCCAAGGTGGTCAAGCTCGTCGACACCGCCACGAGCTGGCCCGGCCCGGGCGGGGTGTCGATCGAGGGTTTCGTCTACGAGAACCTCGCGCCCCGCGGCCACTTCCCGCTGTCGCGCCGGCTGGCCTGGGTCGAGGCGGCCACCCCCGAGTACTCGCCGGAGCCGTACGAGCGGCTGGCCACGGTCCTGCGGGCCAGCGGTGAGGACGCGGACGCCCGCGAGGTGCTGCTGGCGAAGCAGCGGCGGCGCAGGGCCACCCTGCCCGCGGCGGCCAGGGCCTGGGGCCACGTCCAGGACTGGACGGTGGTCTACGGGTACCGCCCCGGCCGGGCGGCGCTGTGGATGGCGGTCCTGTGGGCGGCGGGCGCGCTGCTGTTCTCCCAGCACGATCCGCCCCCGATCAAGGCCGGCGAACACCCGCAGTGGAATGCCGCCCTGTACGCCCTGGACCTGCTGCTGCCGGTGATCGACCTCGGCCAGGAGGGCCACTGGAAGGTGGCGGGCGGCTGGCAGTGGGGCGCCGCAGCCCTCGTCGTCCTCGGCTGGATCCTGGCCACGACGGTGGCGGCGGGTGCGTCCCGCCTGCTGCGGAGGGGGTGACGGGTCCGGCCCGGACGTCGGTCACGGCCGGGCCCGGCCGTGACCCACGGCCGGGCCCCGCCCGCCCCGCGCCCCGCCCGGCCCCCCCGCGGGGGGTCCCCCCCCCGGCCCCCGGAGACCC